>CAZWUD010000111.1:0-5092 GCA_964637055.1 uncultured Candidatus Cloacimonadota bacterium | reverse complement strand
CTTTTAGGTTGTAAATCAATGCTCTACGGGAAAGATCACCTTTTTGAAGAGTGATATTCAATTTTGAACTACCCAAAATAATTATCTTTTTATCAGGGAAGGAATCGTAGAGAGCTTTGACATCAAATGACCAATCTTTTTGTTTATGAACTTCATCGATAATCAGCGTATCGCCATACAAAGAGAAGAATTCCTTGCCGATATTGAATATACCGCTTTTGGCTACCAGAGGATTATCCACAGAGAAATGTAAGCACTCGGTTGGTGATCTGAAGTTCTCAAGGTAATGTTGCAGCACCAGGGTTGTTTTTCCTGTTCCTCTTGCGCCCGTGATGATTATGAGTCTTTTGCTCCAATCCGGGCTGAGATACCGTTTAAATCCTTTTGGCACAAATGCCGATATCCTATTCTGATTAGCAAATAGTTCATTTAGTATATTATTCATTTTACTCCCCTTTTTTCTAAAGACAAAGAGTAAAGTGACCAGTAGAACTGTCAAGTATTATGTGAAAGCGACCACCATAGCAGCCACATTTGAGGCAAAAGTGACTGTTGTAATGGTCACTTTGCCCATTCAATCAAAAAGAGACAGGACATAGATGACTTTGATATAACTGATAAACAACGAGTTGGAATCCACACCAAAATTTGGGACTCTACATAGGGTTTTTGAACCGGTCACAATCTGTGACCAGATCCTCCTTCTCGCTGGCTTATTTGTAATAATACAGGATTTGGGGAGATTCTCCAGAGGCTTCGCTGAGGGTATAGTAGCCTTTGCCGCGGGCATCAAAGCAGACGGCTTCGCCTTGGGGTTCGAGCTGATAGGGCAGGCTTTTACCTTTGCCCTGCAATGCTTTGAGCACACTGCGTCTCTTCCCCTTTTTATAGCGCCGGATGCCCATGTAGTTTTTGACCAGGATGTATCTACCATTGGAGGAAATATCCGCAGCGGTCACCCAGCCCATGTTCATATCTCCCAGTCTCTCAGCGGTGTTGATTTCGGTGCTGCTCTGAGGATATGAGACGCGGTAGATGCCGACCCTTTCTTCACGCTTGCTGAGGATATAGATATCCCCGCTGTCGGGCTCGATGAAGAGCGCTTCTGCATCCCGTGCACCATCTTCATAGACGATCTCAAAGCTCGTGACCCCGGAAGCCGTGATAAGGCTGTCCGCATCGGTAAAATCAGGCTCAGGAATGCGGTGGACCCAAACCGATGGATAGCGGGCGGAATTGTCGCCGATTTCGCCGATATAGATATACTCTTTGCCGTCTTTGGGATCAATGCCGGTGGCGATGTCTTCCCAATCCCGGTTCCGCACGCCGGATAGCTGTATTTCGGCCAGGAGATTGCCTTTCGTATCCAGGGCAAAGACCGAGGCTTCACCGCCGGAATCGTTGTGGCTATAAAGGATATCTTCATGGATGAGGCTATGTGCCAGACCGGAGGCTTCCGGCAGGCGGTCGGTCTCCAATTTATGATGCTCCGCACCCTTCACGGCGGATAAGCTGAAGTATAAAGCTACTGTTAATAAGACGATTACAAAGATTCTTTTATACATGATTCCTCTCGTTTTGATAGCTGCCGACAGTCCCTGATTTTTCATATTTGATCCCCTATTAATCCACAATGCGGTCCAGCACCGGCAGCATTTTGGCCAGAAGCTCATCATAACGGCCGTCCATGATCGCAGCTCTGGCCATCGCCATCAGTTCTTGATAGAAATGCAGGCTGTGGATGGTGGCCAGGCGCATGCCGAGGATCTCTTTCATCCTGATCAGATGGCTGATATAAGCGCGGCTGAAGTTTCTGCAGGCATAGCAAGTGCACTCAGGATCGATGGGGCGGAAGTCCTCTTTGTAGCGCGCCGCCTTGATGATCATCTTGCCGTGTCTGGTAAAGATTGAGCCTTTGCGGGCGTTGCGCGTGGGCATCACACAGTCAAACATATCCATCCCGTTGGCTACATTGTTCAAAAGGTCACTGGGGGTGCCCACGCCCATCAGGTAACGGGGTTTGTCCGGGGGTAAAATGTCATTAAGAAGCTCCGTGATACGCAGCATGTCCGCTTTCTCTTCGCCCACAGCCAGGCCGCCGATCGAATAACCGGGGAAGTCCATGTCCATCAGCGCCAGGGCCGAACGCTCTCGCAGATCGGGATAGATGCCGCCCTGCACGATTCCAAAAAGAGCTTGATTGGCATGGTTGTTGAAGGCCTTCAATCCCTGCTCAGCCCAGCGCAGGGTCGTGGTCAGAGATTTGTTTACATAATCACGAGTGGTGGGATAGGGCGGGCACTCGTCAAAGCTCATAATGATATCCGCACCCAGGGCCTGTTGGATCTCCATCACATATTCAGGGGTGAAAAAGTGTAGTGATCCGTCGATGTGTGAGCGAAATTTCACGCCGTCCCGGGTGATTTTGCGCAGTGCGGCCAGGCTCATCACCTGAAAGCCGCCACTATCGGTGAGCATGGGGCGGGGCCAATTGATAAATTTGTGCAAACCGCCGGCCTTACGGATCAATTCGTGACCGGGACGCATATAGAGGTGGTAAGTATTGCCGAGAATGATCTGGGCGTGGGTGTCGATCAGCTCGTGAGGGCTCATCGCTTTCACTGTGCCCAGCGTGCCCACGGGCATAAAGACCGGAGTGAGGATCTCACCGTGATTGGTGCTGATCTTCCCCGCTCTGGCTTTGCCGCTGGTGGCCTGTAGTTCAAAGCTAAAAGACATATTAATTCGTATAGATAAGGCGATAAATCAGCTTGCTGATATCGGAATAAAAAGCAAAGATCATCAGCCCGATCAGCAGCATAAAGCCGATGCGCTGCAAGACGCCCTGCACGGCAAGGGGGATGGGACGGCCGATGATGCCCTCTATGATGGAAAACATGATGTGCCCACCGTCCAGGATCGGGATGGGTAAGAGATTCATGATCATCAGGATAAGGCTGATGGAGCCGAAGAAAAGGATCAGGCTGCCGATGCCTTTGCGGCCTATCTCGGTGGACATTGAGGCCATGAGTACAGGCCCGCCCAGGTTGTTTTTGAGCTGGGAGGGGCGTTTGACGAGCTCAAACAGGCCACGGTAATTCATCACGATAAAATTGCCCGTGGACAGCACTCCCAATTGGATGGCTTCCAGGGGACCGTAGCTCACGCGCTCTTGAATCGGTAAATGCTGGCTGATGCCGATCATCCTGCCCCCGTCCGAAGCGATGTTTTCCTCCGGCACGATCCGCCGGCTAAAGAGTTCGCCATCACGATCCAGGAGCAGATTGACATCGCCCAGAGGGCTGTTTATGATACGATCCCGCATCTCATACCAGTCACTGACTGCCACACTATCCACCTGCAGGATGATATCCCCGGGCTTGAGCCCGGCACGCCAGGCCGGCATTCCGGAAAATACCTCGCCAATGCGTGTGGAAACCTGAGGCCGCAGACTTTTGACCAGAGAATCCCGCTGGGCGGAATTGATGCTCAGGCTCAAAGGCTCGCCATCTCTTTGATAGCTGATCTGGGGCTCGTTTGTCTGCAGTAGCGTGATCAGAAAACGGTTGAATCCCAGTGTCTCCTTTTGATTTACCGCCAACAGTCTATCCCCGGGCTCAAAGTGCTCGGCCCAGATCCCTTCCGCAGAAAAGACCACCGGGGGGAGGTCCTCCATCTTTTGGGGAAGCATAAAAGCCACGATGAAAAGCAGCAGCCCAAAGAGCAGATTTGCAAAGGGCCCGCTAAAGGCGATCAAGGCGCGCTTCCACCACGCTTTTTTGCTAAATAGTTCACTCTGATCCACATCTTCAGAGTCATAATCCTCAGGATTTTCCCCTTTCATCTTGACGTAGCCGCCCAGGGGAATCCAGGATATGCGGTATTTGATTCCTTTCCTTTCCCACTGGATCAGGGGAGCCCCAAAGCCGATGGAAAATTTTTCTATACCTACCCCAAAGGCCCGGGCCACCAGAAAGTGACCCAGCTCGTGGATGGTGATCATCAGGCCCAGGGCCAGGATCATGAGGAGAAAGGACATCACTTGCCCTGCTGCCTGGCAAGGGTGATGGCGATGTAGCTTGCCACATCGGTGGAGTATGTGCCCGTGCCAAAACCGGCATCATAGCCCAGTTCGATGGCAAGCTCATGCGATATGCGCGGTCCTCCGCAGATGAAGAGCATCTTGTCCCTGAGCCCTTCGGCTTCGGCCAGTTCGATGAGGCGGGTGAGATTTTGGATGTGGATATTCTTTTGGGTGACCACCTGGGAGACCAGCACCACGTCTGCCTTCACTTCCCGGGCCTTGGCCAACAGCTCTTCAGAGGGCACCTGAGCGCCCATATTGATGGCTTCAAAGGAATGATAGCGTTCCAGTCCAAAGCGGTGATTGTAGCCCTTCATATTCATGATGGCGTCTATTCCCACGGTATGGGCGTCGCTCTCGATGCAGGCACCCACCACTGTGATCGTGCGTCCCAGATGTTCGGCCACATATTCGTCAGTGGCTTCCATATCCATGACGGGCGTCTCCACCACCTTGACTTTGATCTGAGAGATATCCACTCCGGCGGAGCTAACTCCATAAGCGATGAAATGGGTGAAACCTTCCCCCAGATCGCGCATGCAGGTGATCTCGGCCTCATCAAAACCCATGGAGAGGATCAGGACTCTGGCCGCTTCTTTGCCCCTCGCATCAGCCGGAACATGCAGTGCAAAGGAGAGCTGTACTTTACCGTCATTCAGGGTATCGCCATATGGTCTTAAAATCTGTGTCATATTCCCAGCTCCTTTTTCATTTTGTCCATAAAGGGATTGTAATAGTCAGCATCCTTTTGGAATACCCCATCCAGGCCCTTTCCGCCGTTTTCCGGGCGTTTGATATCGGCAAATGCACCGCTGGCCATAGCTTTAAAGAGTCCGTCTGATGCGACCTCTTCCAAAAATTCGGCGGCTTCACTGAGGACAGTATTTGCCCTTTTATTTATAAAGCTATCTGCTTTCAGCTCCAGATTGTCACCCAGATTTCCCACTGCTTTAAAGATGTATTCGGCATTTTCGATGGCCAGAGAGCGGTCCACCAGATGCGGGGTGT
>CAZWUD010000110.1:0-5120 GCA_964637055.1 uncultured Candidatus Cloacimonadota bacterium | reverse complement strand
AGAGGCAAAAAGCAAGATCCTGAGATGCCGGCAGAGGGCAAATTCATCGCCCGGACAAACAGCCCCAAAAGACGGCATAATAAATACACCTGGATCTAAGACAATATAAAATTATAAGAACAAGGATATAGAAATGAATGAGCTGCTCAAGTATATAAAAACCGCTCTGGATCAGCATCCGCAGTTAAAGTATGTGTTGTACATGAACAATTGGCAAACGGACTTCCTGCGTTTTTATCAGAGCCAGACAAACTATAACATCTCCAAAGACAGCGTCAGCCTCAGCGCTGCACTGTACAAGGAGAAGAAACCCTACAGCTTCAGCATCGATCAGCCGGATCAGGCCAAGATCGATGAGGCTCTGAAGACAGCGCTCCAGATGATTGAGCTCATGCCTGAGGATCCCGATTTTGTGGATCTGGAAGACGATCTGAGGCTGGCTGAAAAACGGACTGTTCCCAATAATATCTCGGCTATCCCCCTGGCAGAAAAGACCCGCATTCTGAAGGATCTGGCCGCGCTTGCGGACGAGCATGATTTTGAGCTCTTTGGCAGTTTTATCTGCAATCACCAAAGCTACCGTTTGCTAAATAGCAACAATCTGGACAAAGCCAGCGCACAATCCCCCATCTATCTGGAGGTCAAGGCAGTGCATCGCAAGAGTCAGGTCACCGTATTGGAGACCTTTGGTGGTGAAGACTTTTCCTTCTTTGATGAGAAAGCCTTCTCTGAGCGGCTCTTGAGCAAGATCTCTTTTGCCCAAAATCCCATCGTGGATGTGGAAGCCGGTGAATATGAAGTGATCCTGGCACCGCGTTGCGTGGCGGAATTTGCCCGCTATCTCTCCTATGCTATGAGCGCCGGGTCGCTGGACCGCAATAGCAGCTTCTTTGAGGGCAAAGTGGATAGCAAGGTCTTTCCCGATCTTGTCAGCATCACTGACGACCCCACAGATCCCGAGCTCATCCACAGTGACTACGGTGATGGCGGCCACATCTACCGTCCGCTCAAGCTCATTGACAGAGGCCATTTCAAAGCCTTCATGTGCGGAAGCTATCACCACCACAAGCTGGGTTTGCCCAAAAACGGTAACCAGGCTGCCTGCCTGAAGATAGCTCCGGGCTCATCTTCGCCGGATGAGATGATCGCTTCGGTAAAGAAGGGTCTGTATGTCTCCAGCCTGCACTATATGAATTTCATCAATCCCAAAGAGACCTCAGTCACCGGTCTCACCAGGGATGGAACCTTCCTGATTGAGGACGGCAAGATCACCAAAGTGGTCAATAATCTGCGTTTCACAGAGCGCATCTCTCGCATCTTTGAAAATGTGATCGAGCTGGAAGACAAAGCTTTCAGCATTCCTTTTTCAGGCAATTACGGACAGTTCAGCGTGAGCACCACAAAAGCTCCGCATGCCCGCATCAAAAGCTTCAATATCACGTCCTCCACCAGGACTATTTAGGATTAAGATTATGGAACATAAGATAAACAGAATCATCAACAAACTTGAGGGTCCGGGGATCACCTTTGCCGATCTCCGCATCACTTTTACAGATTACGAAAGTATCAGTTTTATGAATGGCAACCTTCGGGGCTATGGAGCTTCCAAAGCCTCACCGGCGATCGGGATCAGAGTCTTGATCGACGGCTGTTTCGGCTTTGCCGGATCAAATGATCTCAGTGATGCCTCGATCGAGCGCATGATTGCCAGAGCCAAAGCCAATGCTATCCAGGGTGCCAGGTTTCAAAAAGAAAAAGTGAGCTTCCCGGCCCTGCCGGCCTCCACCGGTGAATATGTGCACCAGCCGGAGCTTGACCCCTTCACAATGCCGCAGGAAGAGAAACTGGACTTTTTGAAAAAGCTGGCGCGTACTATCAAGCCTCAGGGCAAGATCGTGAATTCTCACGTGGCCGCAGAATTTGAGCGTCAGGAAAAGTATTATGTCAATAGCGAAGGCAGCTACAGCCACAGCGTGGTCTATAACACCCTGCCCGTGATGGGCGTGGTGGCAGCCGATGGAAATGGCATCCAATCCCGCACCTGGCCCGGACACATGAGCGCCGGACGCGCCGGATTTGAGCTCTTTCATCAGCAAAAGTTCATGGAAAATACGGATCGCATCATCAAAGAAGCCACAGAGCTCCTGACCGCTCCGGTGATCACAGAAGAAAAGGCGGACATCATCATCGGCGCAGGCCATCTGGCTTTGCAACTGCATGAATCTGTGGGACACGCCACTGAGGCAGACCGCATCTTTGGCCAGGAGATATCATACGCCGGCAAGACCTTTGTAAAGCCTCTTATGCTGGGCAATTTCAAATATGGCTCCGAGATCGTGAATATCTATAGCGACAGCACGGATCCCAAAGGCATGGGCTATCAACCCCTGGATGATGAAGGCGTTCCCGGAAGAAGGGTGGATATCATCAAAAACGGTATCCTTGTGGACCAACAGACTTCCCGCCATACCGCCCATAAGCTGGGCTTGGAGCCCTCTTCAAATATGAAGGCTTCCTTTGCTGATGACTTCCCTCTGGTGCGCATGACCAATCTCTGCATCGCCCCCGGCAAGGGCAGTCTGGACGAATTGATCGCCAGCACAGAACGCGGCTACTATCTGGATTTCACCAAGACCTGGAGCATCGACGACAACCGCAATAACTTCCAGTTTACCACCGAGATCGGCTATAAGATCAAAGATGGAAAGATCATCGGAATCGTCAAAGAACCCACCTATTTTGGGATTACTCCACAGTTCTGGAATGCCTGTGATGCCATTTGTGGTGAAGAAGAATGGGACTATCACTCCACTTTCCATTGCGGAAAGGGAGAGCCCGGCCAGATCATGCGCCTATCCCACGGAGTGGCCCCGGCCAGATTTAAAGATATAAACGTCAGCGTGAAGATCTAGTTCCCGGATCGTTTTCAACCCGGGAGAGCCTGTTCAGCAAAGATCTGACCCTCAGGTGGGGTCTGAGCATCCCTGAGCCCCACCAGCGCCCTATATGCTCCCGGAGAGTAGCTAAGCTCCGAATAATGTTTGATTTAACCGGCAATGCTGATACCGAATCCGCTTGCCCTTGCCTGATATTAGATTAACTTTTCAATGACATTAGAAAAATAATGCCGAGGAGGCCACAATGCTTTCTGATCTTGAAATAGGACATCTCACCAAACTTAAACACATTGATGAGATTGCAAGCTCCATAGGCTTGAGTCCGCAAGACATCGACCACTATGGTGAATACAAGGCGAAATTGCGTTATTCCACGCTATTTGCCAATGAAGATAAACCCCGGGGACAATTAATTTTGGTTTCTGCCATTACCCCCACTCCCGCCGGAGAAGGCAAGACCACCGTAGCCATCGGCCTCTCTCAGGCGCTCAATCGCATCGGGAAAAAGTCCATCGTTGCCCTGCGTGAACCCTCACTGGGTCCTGTCTTTGGCATCAAAGGCGGCGCTGCGGGCGGAGGCTGGTCTCAGGTGCTTCCCATGGAAGATATCAATCTGCATTTCACCGGAGATTTCCATGCTATCACCTCTGCAAATAACACCCTGGCGGCTTTGGTGGATAGCTATATCTATCATGATAATGTGCTGGGGATAGATCCCCGTCGCATCAGCTTGAAACGTGTGCTGGATGTAAATGATCGCATGCTGCGGGACATCGTGATCGGCTTGGGGGGACGCAAACAGGGCTTCCCCAGAGAAGACGGTTTTGATATCACGCCGGCCAGCGAGATTATGGCTATCCTTTGCCTTTCCAATAATATGGATGAGCTCAAAGAGCGCATCGGTAATATCACCGTGGGCCTTTCTTACAAGGGTGAGCCGGTGCAGGTGAAACAGCTGGGATATGAGGGTGCGATCGCAGCCCTGCTCAAGGATGCGCTGAAGCCGAATCTGGTGCAAACCACAGAAAATACTCCCGCTTTTGTGCATGGCGGTCCCTTTGCCAATATCGCCCAGGGTGCAAATAGCATCATCGCCACCAAGACCGCTATGAGCCTTTGTGACTACACGGTGACCGAGGCCGGTTTTGGCTTTGATCTGGGAGCTGAGAAATTCTTTGATCTGGTATGCCGTTATGGCGAGTTTTGCACCAACGCCGTAGTGCTGGTAGCCACTGTGAGGGCCTTGAGGGTACATGGCGGAGTGAAAGTCAGGGATCTGGAAGCTCCCAATCCGGATGCAGTGCGCCGGGGGCTGGACAACCTGGCCAAACACCTGGAGAATATCGATAAGTTTGGCATGAAATCCCTTGTGGCGATCAACCGCTTTCCCAGTGATACCGAAGAAGAGCTCAAAATAGTGCAGGATTTTGTAAAAGAAAAAGGGTTTGACAGCTCTGTGGTGGAATACTTTAGCAAAGGTAGCGAAGGAGGCCTGGAGCTTGCCCACAAAATAGTGGATATAGTGGAAGGACACGTGTGTCATTACCATGGACTCTATGATTGGAATAGCTCCGTGGAAGACAAGATCTTCACTATTGCCTCCGAAATCTACGGCGCTCAGGCAGTGGATTATACCGCTGTTGCAAAGGCAGACCTGAAAAAAATCAAGCAATATGGTTTTGATAAACTGCCCATATGTATCGCCAAGACCCAAAAATCACTCTCCGACAACCCCGCCCTCATCGGCAGGCCCAAAGACTTTCTGGTCACCGTGCGGGAGATTGTGATTTCCAGCGGTGCCGGATTCCTGGTGCCCATCACCGGCGAGATCATGCGCATGCCCGGTTTGCCCAAAAAGCCAAGTGCCAGCACCATTAGCGTGGAGCTCGACGGCGAAATCACCGGATTGTTCTAACTCACACTAAAAAAGAGCAGACTGAGCTAAGCAACACAGTCTGCCGCCTTCTTGTGGTAGCCCGCGGGCCTTTCATTCCCGCGGGCATTTTTGTTTGTTGACAAACGCACTACACGATTTCCTCCGCCGATTCCCGGCAGTGAAATGCAGTAGAAGTCAATCTGGGTTTGTCCCACGATGATCCTGTGGCAATGGGAGCATAGTGGCTGGAAGCCGGGCTGAAAGTGGGCTTGATTGATGAGTGATGAAAAGGAGGGGCTGCCGTTTTTTTTAGGCAAAAATTGCACTTGACAGAATAGCATAGCGAA
>CAZWUD010000109.1:0-5159 GCA_964637055.1 uncultured Candidatus Cloacimonadota bacterium | reverse complement strand
CTTTCCGGGATTTTGACAGTTCACCGGATCAATACTCATGGTGGAGCTATCGCACAGCGGCACGTGCCCGCAATATAGGCTGGAGAATCGACTATTTCTTCGTGGACAAAGAGCACAGAAACCTGGTCACGAATGCCGGAATCCGGCAAGATGTGATGGGTTCAGATCACTGCCCTGTCTTTGTCGAGCTTACTTTGCCGTAACGACTACTCCATCAGGGAAATATCCGCCATTGTATCCAAAGCAGAGCTTATAGTTCCCCCTGCCGGCCAGAAAAGGAAGCAGCACGCTGAATCTATTCCCTTCCCGCCATTCGATCTCAAGCGGCTGGGCTCCGACCATTTCCTGTTCGTCGGAGATCTTGTATGCCATTTCCGGATCAGGATAGATCAAAGTGCAGCCAAAACGCTCAATGTCTTTATCTGAAAGATAGTCAAAGGAGACGCGATAGAGATTATCCTTGTCCAGTGAAGTAGGGAGCTTGGATCTCAGTCTCACCAGCGGACTGGCAAATGTTTGCGTCACATAGAGTTTTGAGCCCTTCAATACGATACCTACGCCAGTATGAGTGTAATCAGGGTGGAGGACGTTTTCCTTGTGTGCAGGAGACATCATCCAGCCGGCTACCACTTCCCGCGGACTAAAGGTCCCTGCTGTGTTGCTAAATTTAGCCAGATTTTCTCCGATGGTCGTCACCACCAGCTTGGGATAGTACTTCTTTTGCCGGTCAGCCACCTCATCACCCAGATGATCACGGTGGGCAAAAAAGCTGTGTTTGACCATATTCAAAGAATGTATTCGTCCCAGTTCTGCCAAACCTTGTTCGTATTGCAAGGCCGGCAATGAGTGGCGCTGTCTTTCCTGGTTTGTCAGTCTCCAGACCTCTTCTTCAAAATCCTGTATCGTGTATACCTTTGCAAAGAGCGAAAGCCCAAACAAAGTCATAAAAACTAATAAAAGACAGCGTCTTCTCATAGTCTCCTCCTTCCGTAGTTTAGATATTAAAAACTGTATCCTAAGGTCAGCATATCATCCTGAAATTGCAGGTGAAGTTTTTCCCTTTTGGCTTCAAAATCTGCCAAGTGGGCATCCACATAGGCGTCAATCATACTCAAAGCGGCGGTGATCCCGATCCACCAAATCCCGCTGGTGCGTTTCTCTTCGAATTCGTCGGCACGATTTGTATAGTACTGGAAGTTGTAAGAATCAGTGGCATTGGCAGCTCGGGAACGGTAGTCATCCATTTTGCTGTCATTATGGATAGTAGTCCCGATCAAGTACGCCTGAAGCCCGATCACCAGCCCTGCCTTGGCATAAGCACCGTTATAGACCTGTCCTCCACCCGGAATAAAAGTCGAGTAGAGCATGGCCTCACTCGGCGATGACGCCGACAGCGACATCCAAAACAGAAACGGCATGATCAAAAGCTTCTTCACTTTCCCTTCTTGCATTTTTTAGTCAAGTCGCAAGCGTAATTCCCAAAGAAAATATGTCAAGCAGAAATTGTGTCCAAGCTATGTTTCAGACCTTCACAGTCTTGCCTTTTTTATTCTGTCTTGTTTTCATCTTTTTACTTTGTTTTGCGGCTGTATGCAATCATTTTATCACCGATACCCTTGTTACCGTAGATTGCCCGGCAGAAACAAGCCGGCAAAGATAGATGCCATTGGCCAGGCCTGCACTACTCATCTGTACAGTTCCGGTTTCAGGCGTTACATTGAGCTGGGCAACCATCTGACCGCGGATGTTATAGATCTCAATAGTGCCCGGAGTATTGGCAGGGATCTTGGTTTCAAATCTAATCTCACTCCCTCTGCAAACCGGATTGGGTGAGCATTGTAAACTGATGCAATCTCCTGGCACAGCCGGTACTTCCACATCCTGAATGGCTGTCCCGCTGGTGGAGAGTTTTGCCACAAAACAGTCAAATCCGCCGGTAGTGCTTATCGATGTATCGCCAAACCAGGCTGTGCCGGAATAGGTCCCATGCACGTAGATATTATCTTCGTCATAGACACTAAGACTGCCGGAAAAGTCATTGGCGTCACTGCCTGCGCCCAGAGCCCAGAGCCAATTGCCTTGGGCATCGGTAGCAGCAGTAAATATGTCCCATCCACCGTGGCAAACCACACTGTGTTGGTCAAAACTGATTGTACCCTGAAAATTGCCGGTTACGTAGGTTTTGCCATCATTGTCAATATGGACTCCTATACCGGAATCCATTCCAGCTCCCCTGGCGCGGCTTACCCACAACCAATTTCCAGCGTAGTCGAGGCTCGCTACAAATATGTCTTCCCAACCCTCACTTTCATAAGTGATGTCTCCAAAAACTGCTGTACCAAAATACAAACCGGTGATGGCTATAGTAGAGTTTGGATTTACTGAGATGTCAGCCATTACATCCTGATAGTTTGTATCTCCACCGCATCCTTTTGCCCACTGCCAGTTTCCGGCGTTATCCATTTTAGCGATAAATGCATCGGCCCCTCCGATTGCATCCAGCGTGGTACCGCCCAAAGTAAGCTCACGGGCAAAGACTCCACCCACATAGATATTGCCATCGTCATCGTGCTCGATGCATCTGCCCTCATCATTACCTGTACCCCCGTACACGCTTGCTCCCAGCCAGTTACCACTGCTATCCAGTCTTGCAAGAAATATATCTTTGTACCCTATTTGATTCACGTTATATTGGCCAAAACTGGCATTGCCAGACATAAATCCTGTGATGCAAACTTCACCGGTGATAGCGATTGAGAGGTCATAAGCGCTGTCATCATATTGACTTCCGCCGGCTTTTGCCCAAAGCCAATTACCCTCAGAATCAAGTTTGGCTATGAAGGCATCTATATTTCCATCACTCACCAATTCAGTATCCCCAAAAAGAGCGCTGCCTTCAAATTCACCAGCCACATATACGTTACCATCGGGATCCAGAGCGACATTTCTGCCTACAGCATCCAGATTTCCTCCCGCTGAAGCGGCCCACAGCCAATTGCCATTCATATCCAGTTTTGCCACATAGATATCGGCATAGCCATTGCTGGTTATAGAGCTATCTCCAAAACCTGTGGTCCCGGTAAAATACCCTACAGCATACTGGTATCCCTGACCGTCAGAACAAATGGAGATGGCTCTTTGCACGCCTGAGCCTTCGGCGTAACTTACCCATTGCCAGTCAGGATTAACCTGAGCGTATCCATTGGCAATCAAAAAAACTAAAAAAACGAGAACTAACAAACTTAATTTTTTCATAATGGGCCCCTTTGTAGATATTCTTAGGAGCATTATCTGACTTATGTACATATTGTCAAGAATTTTGTCGCGCGCGTTTACCTCTTTACTCTGGCAAGCGGCCTCAGCCCTTTTCAAGCTTGGCTTTTTGCCCAGTGATAAAGTCAGGATCATCGCACGATCATGCTCTGTCCAGGGGAGCATCGTGGGATGATAGCTACCTCAAATCAGCTCAATTTCAAAAGGGCGCGAACTGAAGTCAGCCTCGGCCAGTATGGAATCTATAGCCACTTTTTGCGCCGGAAATACCAGATCATGCTCGCAAAGATCACGATCATCACTCCCCAAACAATAAAATAAGCAGAGCGGAACTGTAGCTCCGGCATATAGTGAAAATTCATGCCGTATACGCCGGCGATGAAGGTGAGCGGGATAAAAATGGTGGCAATGATGGTGAGCACTTTCATGATTTCATTCATGCGGTTTGAGGCACTATTCATATACAGATCCACCAGGCCGGAGACCGTGTCACGATAGCCTTCTATGCCCTCCACCAACCTCAGACTGTGGTCATAGAGATCTCTGAGGTAGATGGCGAGATTTTCCGACATAGTGGTCTCAGCTACTTTTTCCAACTTACTGAATAGATCCCGCAGAGGATAGATGCTGCGGCGGATCTCCAGCATTTCTTTGCGGTGATGATAGATTTTGTTCAGAGTTTCTTTTTCAGGCTTTTCCAAAAGCTCGGTCTCAATTTCGTTAAGTGTGTCTCCATATTTCTCCAGCACCACAAAATAGTAGTCCACGATGGAGTCCAAGAGGGCATAGAGCAGATAGTCGGCCGCTTTTTTGCGGATCTGTCCTTTGCCTTCCATCAGCCTTTTGCGCACATAATCAAAAGTATCATCGGTCTGTTCCTGAAAACTGACCAGATATCTGTCCTTGATGACCATGCTCACTTGCTCAAATTCAGATCTATCAGGTGTGGCCATGCGCAGCACAATGTGCAGATGGTCATCATATTCTTCGAGCTTGGGACGCTGATTCACGCTGAGGAGATCCTCTTTGCCCAGTTTGTGCATGTTCATGAAACTGCTGATGCTATCGACCATATCCACATCATGCAAACCGTCGATATTCAGCCAGGAGGTGCCACTGTATTTCTGCATCAGGGCTATGGCGTCGTGGATGTTTTGGGGATTGGACTCCGTGATCTCCGCTTCGCTGTATTGGATCAATTGCAATTGTGGCCGGGACATCTTTTGCAGTCCGGTAAAGATCAGGCTGCCTGGAGCCAGGCCGAGCTTTGAGCTTCTATGCGGCTGTTTCATAATCATCTCCTCTCTTGTGGATTTTATCGATCGCACCGAAAGCGGCTTTGGGATATATCTTGCCGGAGCGGTCTCATATTGACAATATAACTGCAGATCAGTTAAGTTCAATAAATATCTGCAAAAAACGATCCTGGTCTGGCTCCAAATGCCTTTTAAATGAGGGCAAAATGGGTCTCGGCGATATTTTTTGCTTGCTTGAGGCTTTGCCGCTGTATATAATGTAAATTGAGGCTTGCTTGACAAGGTCATTGATTTTTATTTTTTCTTGTCACGTAAAAAATTAAGTTTTTAAGGAGTTAAAAAAATGAGAATCGTCAAAGGTCTTGTAATCCTGCTGATGCTCGTCAGCCTTAGTAGCTGTGCCCAGGCCCGAGTCGGCATGCTGACCCCGGAAGGCGAAAGCCCGGTGGTGCAGGTAGTTCGTGACGTTCGGGAAGCGGTGGTGCAGATCAAAGTGGAATCAACCGTGAGTGTAAGAAGCAATATCAATCCCTTTTTTGATGATGATTTCTTCCGCTTTTTCTTTCCTTCTCCCAACAAACAACAACGCCCCGTAAGCTCCATGGGCAGCGGATTTATCTATGAATACAA
>CAZWUD010000108.1:0-5168 GCA_964637055.1 uncultured Candidatus Cloacimonadota bacterium | reverse complement strand
ATCTTCAGCATGCCCACGACGTTGCCCACAGAAGCTTCTTCTTCCACCTGCTCGTCCACAAACCATTGCAGAAAGCTGCGGCTGGCGTGGTCTTTTTCTTCGATGGCCAGATCCATCAGCTCGTCGATGCTCTTGGTGATGAACTTTTCATGGTCGAGAGCCATCTGAAATGCTGTGAGCGGATTGTCAAACTCTATAGTAGGACTGTCAATGGCTTTGAGCTGGACCTTTGCCCCACGGTCGATGAGATAGTTAAACAATTTCATCGCATGGAAGTGTTCTTCCTGGCTCTGTGCGTCCATCCAGGCTGCCATACCATTCAGATTTTGATCTGCAAACCAGGCCTGCATGGATAGATACAGGTACTCAGAAAAGAGTTCACGGTTTATCTGTTCATTTATTGCTTCGATCATTTTTTTACTAATCATTGTTTCTCCTATTTCCGTTTTGTTTTTTTATTCAATTTCTTTTGTCGGTCTGACTGATCGGGTTTTCGATATACTCTTGCGCCGGCACCTGGGAATCATCCCGAGTCCAGTAACCAAGCCCTAAATACAATATATCGTAAGTCTGGATAAAGATCAAGTAGAATTTACCGATTATGAAGCATTTTTTCATAAGGAGTTGACAAATTTACACAAGCACTGTTTTTGGGATGCAAGATAAGGAGATAAATATGGCTTCCAGAAAAGAGACCCTGGACTATCTGATGCAGCGCCTGAGCGCTCTGCCGGGACTGTATGCACGCAAAATGTTTGGAGAGTATTCCATCTATTACAAGGACAAGGTCATCGCTCTGCTCTGTGATGATCAGCTCTTTGTCAAGCCCACCGAGGCCGGTAAAAGCTATCTGAAGGATCCTCTTTATGCTCCGCCCTATCCCGGTGCCAAAGAGAGCTTCCTGATCCCCGAAGATGATTGGGATGATACAAACTGGCTCTGCGAGCTTTTCCGCATCAGTGAGCCAGAGCTCAAGGTGCCGGTGAAGAAAAAGAAAAAGAGCTGAGCGAGCTCCCGCCCTAACGGCGCTGACAGATCGGGCAAAAGAAGCTGGAACGCCCGGCCAGGCGGAGGTTTTGCACCTCGTGACCCTTGGGGCAGAGCTTCTTTTGATATACCTTCAAAAAGTTCTGAAATTCACCGCTTTTGTCGTCCACCTGGCGGTAGTCCGAGATGCTGGTGCCGCCCACTGCCAGTGCTTCGCTGAGCACGTCCCTGCTGTGCTTCACGATATCAGACGCATTCTTTTTTGAGATGCGGCCTCCGGGGCGATCCGGCCTGATCCCGCTGCGATACAGCAATTCACAGACATAGATATTCCCCAAGCCCGCCACAATGCGCTGATCCAAAAGCAGGTTTTTGATCGGCGCCTGGCGATTCTTCAGGGTCTTTAGCAGATGATCCTCCTGAAAATTATCCGAGAGTGGCTCCGGCCCCAATTTGGGCAGGAAGCTTGAGAGATTATTAGTCTTTAGCAGAGTGATCTTGCCGAAGGTCCTGGGATCGATAAAGCGTAGCGCTGCACTGCCTTCCAGCAAGATCCTGGCGCGCTCATGCTTGTGGGGAGAGCCGGCATTTTCCTCATATACCAGCTTGCCCGTCATGCGCAGATGCACGATGAGGCTGATGGAATTTGCCAGATGCAGGATCATGTATTTGCCGCGACGGATTGCCTCTTTGAACGCCGCCGGGAAGGGATCATCACCCAGATCGGGATCAACCTTTACCGTGCCGGGATAGTATGAATCCAGGCCCATGATCCGGCTGCTCTGCAGCACGCGGCTGACGCCATCCAGAACGGTCTGTACTTCAGGCAGCTCGGGCATCAGCTAAGACCTGGGTGTTCATTGAGATACTTGTTGATCTGATCCGCCGCCAGGGCACCGTCTCCTACCGCAGTGGCGACTTGGCGCAAAGCTCCCGCCTGAACGTCACCGATAGCCCAAACTCCCTCTTGGGAAGTGAGGTGATAGCGGTCGGTGAGGATATAGCCATCTTCCAGATCCAATTGCCCCTCAAAGAGCGCAGTATTTGGTATCGCTCCCACAAAGATGAAAAGACCGTCCACAATCAGCTCGCTATGCTGGCCGCTGGTCTTATCTAAAAGGCGGAGCTTGCGAGGCTCATCGCCAAAGAGGATCTCTTCAATCACTGTGTTTGTGATCAGGGAAATCTTGGGATTCGCCTTGACTCTGTCTTGCAGGATGGGATCTGCTGTAAAGCCTTCGCGACGGTGGATGAGATGGATCTGAGAGGCATATTTGGCCAAAAAGAGGGATTCTTCAAAGGCGGAATTCCCTCCCCCCACCACCGCAAGCGTTTTGTCCGGATAGAGAGGTCCGTCACAGGTGGCGCAATAGGACAGCCCGCGCCCGGCAAATTCCTTTTCTCCGGGAACGCCGAGCTTGCGGGGAGAGCTGCCCGTGGCAATCAGCACCGTTCGAGCTTTCCAGATCTGGCCTGCGCTCACGACCTCTTTGGGCTCTTTGTCCAGCTTCACAGAGAGAATCTCTTCATTGACGATCTTGAGGCCAAAGAGTTTGGCTTGCTTCTCCATGTCCTGTGCCAGCTTTTTGCCCAATACAGGCTCCGGGAAACCGGGATAGTTTTCCACCCACTCGGTATTGATCAGTTGTCCGCCCGAGACCGCTGACTTTTCTATCATCAACGTATTGAGCTTGAACCGGGCAGCATAGAGCCCGGCCGTGAGTCCGGCCGGTCCCCCGCCGATTATGATCAGGTCATAGATCTGGCTGCTGTCAGCATTGTCCGAGAGGCTTACATTGAAGTCAAACATCTCAAAGAGCTTCCTTTATTTTGGAGATGAGCATGTGTTCCGGAGCTGCGCCCTCCTGAAACCAATCTTCATTGATGGTAGTGCGTGGCACGCCTTGCACGGAGTATTTCTGGGTAAGATGCGGGAATTCAGAGATTTCCACCATGTCCGCCTTTACTTTATCAGAGTAATACGCCATCTGCTGCGCCAGGATCACTGCCTGCGGGCAATAGGGGCAGGTGGGTGTGACAAAGACCTGCATGTGTATGTCTTTCTGGAGATTATCCAAAAAGCTCATGGTATCCGGGCTGAGGCGGTGAATCCCGGTGGATACCAGGAGGATTGCAGAGAGCAGTGAGGAAAATTCATAGCCGGCGGGAATTCCGTAGAAACGGATACCATAGTCTTTTTCCCCGATCACGGCGATTGCCGGAATCTTATCCACGGCGTATTTATCCACTGCTTCCTGATCACTCTCAAAATTGTGTACCTCAAGTTTCAAGAGCTCATTGGTCCCGATCAGCTCTTTCAATAGCTGATGAGTATCCTTGCAAAAGTTACATTCAAACTCCTGAGTGAAGAGCACAAGGCGCACTTCCTTTTTCATGTTCTCAAGCGCTTTCTTTACGTCTGCCAGAACTTTATCATCGAGAATAGGCATCGCTTCCTCCGTTACTTATTTCATTCTATAGGATAATATAACAAACAATCCCGGCCGGGCAAATCTTCCGCTCTATGTAGCAAACTAATCAAGAAAATAGGCTTTGATTTTTGCTCCGTGATTGCTTATCTTATCAGTGAGGTATTGTCAAAATATGAGAAAAAGGTTGACTAAGCATTTAAAATCAGAATATTGGCCTCAGAAGCCTGTCGGTTTCGCCAGCTCTGAGACTCATGTCATAGTGAGGCAGATCCGTATCGGCTTGTGTCCAATGCTCTTGTTTTTTGTATTCACCTTGATCACAAGTGGTCTTTTTGCGCAATATGCTGCGGAAGACTACGACTGGGTGAAGACGTGGATCTTGCCCCCGGATGCCGTATCTGAAGCGGAATTGATGCTGGAAGACGGCCGGCTGCTGCAAGCTGGTGAGCCCTTTTCGGGCTTGGTTTATCAGCTCTATGAAGACGGATCCCTATGGGAAGCCTCCCGGTATCGAGACGGCAAAAAGAACGGCCTGAGCCTGCTCTGGTATCCTGAGGGTCAGCCGCAGATGAGCGCCGGCTATCGTGACGGAGCTCTGCACGGCAGATTCCAGGCCTGGTATCCGAGTGGTAGCATGATCTATGATATGTATATAAATAGAGGTAGCTATGCCTCGGATCTGCTGTTGGACAGAGATCAGGGGCGGCTCCGCGAAGAACAAGAAATATCTGAAAGAGAAGGAAACACAGATGACGGGAACCGAGACTAAGATGCTGAATGTCAAGAGCTTTTCGCTCATGAAAGAGCGCCAGGAAAAGATCGCCATGATCACTGCCTATGACTACGCCAGTGCAAACGCCGTGGCTGCGACCGATATCGACCTGATCCTGGTGGGAGATTCTTTGGGAATGGTAGTTTTGGGTTATGACGGAACCCTGCAAGTCACGATGGAGGACATGATCTCTCACAGTGCGGCAGTGCGCCGTGGAGCCCCAAAAAAATTTATCATCGCCGATATGCCATACATGAGCTACCATCTCTCCGCCCGGGAAACGCGCATCAACGCTGCCCTCCTGGCAAACAAAGGCAAAGCCGATGCCGTGAAGCTGGAAGGAGGCTCGGATTCCAGATTGCAGGCCATTCGCGAAATCGTGGATATGGAGATCCCGGTCTGCGCCCATCTGGGGCTCACCCCCCAATCCGTGCTGCGCTTTGGTGGATTCAAAGTCCAGGGCAAGACGGAAGCGGCCCATGACGAGATCCTTAAGCAGGCCTCCGCTGTTCAGGAAGCAGGCGCATTTATGCTGGTGTTGGAAGCAATCCCGGAGCGCCTGGGCAAAGAGATCAGTGAATCCGTATCTATCCCCACCATCGGGATCGGAGCTGGGCGATTCTGTGACGGGCAGGTCTTGGTCTATCACGACCTCTTGGGCCACAGCGACATACTTCCCAAATTTGTAAAACAATATGCCGCACTCAATCAGATCATCCCCGAGGCTATCACGCAATACTCCAAAGAAGTCAGATCCGGTGAATTCCCCCATTCCCGGCACACATACTACCCAATCGAAGATAAATAATAAAGGAATATAAAATGACATACACAAGAAACGAAACAATGAGTCCCGATGAAAAGTTTTCCGCAATCGCAAATCTGAAAGACAAGCTGGAGGATAACTTCGTGGCCCTCGGCGAGCTCCTCAGCGAGATCAAGCGCAGCAAGCTCTACCGCTTTAAAGGCTATGAGAC
>CAZWUD010000107.1:0-5217 GCA_964637055.1 uncultured Candidatus Cloacimonadota bacterium | reverse complement strand
AGTCAGCCGCTTTAACGAAGTGGTCAGCGGCAAGCTGCTGGAAGGGGCTTTAGATTGCCTTTTGCGCAGTGAGACCCGTGATGAGGACATCAGCGTGGTGTGGGTACCCGGAGCTTTTGAGATTCCACTGGCAGCCCAGATCTGTGCTCAGGATCCCTCCATTGATGCGGTCATCTGCCTGGGTGCAGTGATTCGCGGTGCTACTCCTCATTTTGATTATGTGGCCTCAGAGGTCAGTAAAGGCGTGGCCCAGGCGGCTCTCGCCACAGGCAAGCCGGTGATCTTTGGAGTGCTCACCACCGACAGTGTGGATCAGGCCATCGAAAGAGCCGGCAGCAAAGCCGGAAACAAAGGTTTTACTGCAGCCAGCAACGCTGTGGAAATGGTCAACCTTCTGCAGGAGATAAAAAATGGGAATGAGGCGTAAAGCCCGGGAAATCGCAATTCAGTGCATTTATGCGCTTGATTTTGCCGAAGTTACAGCGGATTTCAGAGAGTACGGTTTGCTCAATGAATACCCGGAAATCCTGCGTCAGCTCAGTTCTGCGGAGCATATCGGTCCCAGATCGAGGATCTTTGCTTTTGCCGATGAATTGATCAAAAACACGATCATAAACATCGAGGACATTGAAGCTGAGATTGATAAATATACGGAGCATTGGTCATTGGAATCAATCGCCCATCTGGACAAAAGCATCCTGATCGTGGCTGTGTATGAGCTTATGTTTACGGACACTCCGGCACCGGTGATCATCAATGAAGGCATTGAGATCGCCAAAAAGTTTTGCAGTGAACACACCGGGAAATTTATCAACGGCATCCTGGATGCCATCAACAAAGGAATCCCGCACAGCTTGCCGGGAAGGCAGATACCCACGTGATGCAAAAGAAGATAAGCTGTAGTATCGGCATTTTTGCCCACAATGAGGAAGCAAACATCCTGCATTTGCTAAGGGCTATGTGTGCATCCAGGCTAAAGAAGGTGGAGATCCGGGAGATCATCGTGGTCTCCAGCGCCAGCACGGATCGCACCGACGATCTGGTGCGCGAATTTGCGCTTGAACATCCGCTGGTGCGTCTCTACACTCAGGCACGCAGAGAGGGCAAATCCAGCGCCATCAATCTCTTCATGAAGGAATCCGCCTCTGAGATCCTGGTGGTGATCTCCGGCGATGTGATCCCCTCAGAAGATGCCATTGAGCTTTTGGTTTACGCATTTGAGGATCCAAAGATCGGCGCAACAGGGGGAAGGCCGATTCCGGTCAATCCTCAGGACACTTTCATCGGCTACGGGGTGCACCTGCTCTGGCGTCTGCATCACCGAATGGCGTTGATCTCTCCGAAACTGGGTGAGCTGATTGCTTTTCGCAAGTTAATGGATTCCATTCCCCGTGAATCCGCAGTGGATGAAGCCAGCATTGAAGCCATCATCAGGGCCGGGGGACTGAAGCTAAAGTATATTCCTCAGGCTGTGATTCAAAATAAAGGCCCGGAAAATCTCAAGGACTATATCAAACAGCGTCGCCGCATCCAAAACGGCCATCTCTGGCTGCAAAAGCATCAGGATTATCAGGTGGCTTCTCAAAAGCCGTCCATCCTCATGGGGATTTTGCGGGAAGAGATCGGTAAGCATCCACGGGATATTGGCAAGCTGCTGGCCGTGGTGGCGTTGGAGGCATATTGCCGGATTCTGGGCAGTTGGGACTATTTTATCAAGGGTAAGAATCCCTTTGTGTGGGACATCTCTCACTCTACAAAAGCTTTGAAGAAATAAAAGGAAATACATGATCTGGATCTTTTTTCGCATAATCGGCTATTGGCTCATGAAGCATTTCGGCTTCCCGCGCCTCTTGCCCATGAACTATACCGTCAGTCTGCTTTACACTTGCAATTCACGCTGCAATACCTGCCGCGTCTGGAAAAAGAAAGCCGATAACCTCACCGTGGAAGAGTATGCCAAGATCTTTCGCAGCGTGGGCAAAACCCCGTATTGGATCACATTTAGCGGTGGTGAGCCTTTTTTGAGAAGGGATATTGTGGAGGTGATCTCCACGATCTACCGGATCTCGCGCCCCAACATCATAAATATCCCCACAAACGGCCTTTTGGTGGATACTATCGTCGAGAAGACAAAGCAGATTGCTCTGGCCTGTCCCAAAGCACAGGTGATCGTCAATGTCTCCATCGATGGCATTGAAGATCAACATGATGAGATTCGCAACGTTCCCGGCAATTACAAAAAGGCGGTCTCCACTTTTAACAAACTCAAAGCCCTGAAGCTGCCCAATCTCAGCGTCGGCATCCACACCGTCATTTCCAAGTTTAATGTGGATAGCTTCCACAGTGTGGCCAATGAATTAATGCGTCTGGAGCCCGACAGCTACATCACCGAGATTGCCGAAGAGCGGGGGGAACTGGATACAATCGGCCTGGATATCACTCCGAGCGGGGTCGCCTATAAATCCGCCATTGACTACTTGATCCACCGCATCAAGAATGAGCAGTACAAAGGCATGAGCAAGATCACCATGGCCTTTCGCATCGAATACTATAACATGGTGATGCGCATCATGCGGGATGAGACGCAGGTCATCCCTTGCTACGCCGGCCTGGCATCAGCCCAGATTTCTCCGGATGGCAAGCTCTGGAGTTGTTGCGTCAAGGCCAATCCTCTGGGCAGCTTGCGGGATAAAAAGTATAAGTTTTCCAAAGTCTGGTTTTCCAAAAAAGCCAAAGCCGAACGTAAGAGTATTCACCACAAAGAATGCTGGTGTCCATTGGCAAACGCCTCATATACCAATATGCTGATGAATATCCCCACTCTCATGAGGGTGAGCTATCGCAGCTTTGTTAAGTGGTGGAGTTGAGCATGATTGCTTTGCAGAGTACTCATGACAATCCTCCTTACAGTGTGGTAGAAAGCAAGATCAGTCAGGACGGGCGTTTTGGCTGGTTTTTGGCTTTGTGGCATCCCGAGGAAAATCTGGCCATGGAAGAGTTGGGTGCCGAGCTGCGGCTAGCCATCCGCAATTCTGAGGCAAGCAAGATCAGCCGCATGGAAGTGGAAAAGTGGCTGAAGGGCTTCTTTGAGGATCTGCATTGGAAAGTTCATGCCCAATTGCGCAAGACGGATCTGCAAGAAAAAGGACTTTCCGTATTCTTTGGCATCATCTTTGACCATGAGCTTTTCTTTGTTCAGTTTGGCAGGATATTTTGCGCCGTATCAGACCGCAAGAAACTGCGCTTTGTAGGGGCGAAGCACCGGGATTACCGCATGCAGAGCCTGGAGAAACTGAATCTTTTGGGCTATGCGGATAAAGACATCAGAGTCAAAGTCCAGCGTAGCTTTCTCGGAGAGAAGCATCTCTTTGTGGCCATTAGCGCAAACCTCTGTCCCAAAGTGTTTGAGACCCAAAACGATCTGGCCACGCTCACGCAGTATATCGAGAGCTTTTCCCAGACCGATAATGCCCTGTGGCTGATCCTGGAGGCCAAGACGCGTTTGATCAAAACCAGGCGCAAGAAGCTCTCCCGCGTGCAGATCAGCTCCATCGTGATCATTCTTTTGACCCTGATTGCCAGTGCTTATGTGCTCTTTGGCAATCGCTTTATAGATCAGATGCTGCATCGCACCAGGATCAATGTGAAGCAAAACCGCATCTTGAGGTTGGATCAGATCCCCAATAACCTTTCGGTGGAAACCCAGAACTTTCTGAAGTATCTGGATCGGATAGTGAACCTGCCCGCCCGCGATATCGAGCTTGATATCATGTGGAGTGCTACATTGCCATATCAGGTTACCACGGCTCCCGTCTTCAGTCTGGATACGATCTTTTTGGCAGCGGATAACAAGCTCATCGCTTTTGACAAAAAGAGTCGCGAGCTGGCGTGGAAAAAGTCTTTTGATGAGCGCATAAATACACTGCTCTTTTTGGATAATGTCCTGGTGGTATGCCTGGAAGACAATATCGGGCTTGGCTTTACGGGGGATGGCACCCAGATCTGGCAAACTGGGCTGGACAGTCCCTACATGCGTCCGGGCAGTCTGGAACCCAGCTATGTGGCTCCTGAAGATGACCCGCGCCTGAACCGCGCGATATCGGTATTTCCCTCGGCAAAATACATCTCAATTGTGGATGCTTCCCGGGGGGAAAAGCTATCCACCATCACCTTCAAAGAAGATATCCATAGCCTGTCAGCTTATGACAGCTATGCTAGTTGCTATTATGCTATCGTGGATGACGGCTTGCTCTGCATCCATCTTAAAATCGCAAATTAGAAGCAGATGGGCACAAATATTCTACCAGGGAACAAGATATTCAGAGGCGCATTATTGCTCCTGATGGCATGCCTTTTCACGGTGTCTGCGCATGCAGGGCAAAGCCCCGTCATGACAGGATTTGCCCGCCTGCAATATGACGGTGGGGGAGACTGGTATAACGATCCCGAATTGCTACCCAATCTGGCAAAATACGTCAACCGACACCTCAAAACCTCGATTCCCCTGGATCAAAGCGTGGTGCGCGCCTCGGATCTCAGGCTTTTTGACTTTCCCTTTGTCTTTCTCACCGGTCATGGCAATATCCGCTTTTCGGAAAACGAGATCAATATGCTGAGGACCTGGATGCTGCGAGGCGGCTTCCTTTATGCCGATGATGATTATGGCATGGATGAGAGCTTCCGGCGTGAAATCAAGCGCGTATTCCCCGAGCGAGAGCTCATCGAGATCGATTCCAATCATCCCCTGTTTACATCTTTCTTTGATTTCAGGGGCGGCCTGCCCAAGATTCACGAACATGACGGAGAAGATCCACAAGCCTTTGCCATGTTTGATGATAACGGGCGCATGATGATGCTCTATACCTACGAAACAAATATCAGTGACGGCTGGGCGGATCCCGATACTCACGGTGACCCGGAAGAGATCCGGGAGATTGCCCTGCGCTTTGGCCTCAATATCATCCACCAAGTGATGGCGACTACAGATGAAAATCTGCGTAATTTCTGACCTGCACTACAAGTATGCCGATATGAGCCCTGAGGATCAGGAGAATGCGGAGCTCATCCTCAGCTTCCTGGATCAGGCCATCGGCAAGTATGACCTCATGATCCTGGCCGGAGATGTCTTTGATCTTTGGTATGATGGGCGTTATACTATCATCAAGCAGTACTTCCCGATACTACTCAAGCTCCACCAGATAAGTGCCGGAGCTTGCC
>CAZWUD010000106.1:0-5225 GCA_964637055.1 uncultured Candidatus Cloacimonadota bacterium | reverse complement strand
ATGAGGCTGATGCGGCCAATGAGGCCATTCTGACTCAACTGCGCGAAGCCGGTGCGGAAATCATCAAGACCGATCCCTGGGGTAAAAGGATACTTGCATATCCGATAGAAAAGCTCCAGGAAGCTTATTACTTTGTAAACTACCTGAAGATGGACAGCCTTGCTGTAAAAGCCATCAAGCAGCAGTTTAACATCAATGAAAAGCTAATCCGACACATGTTTGTTGCCCGTGACGAAAAATAGGAGGAATCATGGCAGATCTTAGGTTACCCAGATTGAACAAAGCGGTCATCAGCGGCAGAATCGCCAATGACCTTGAACTCAAGTTTACCCCCAAAGGCACTCCTGTCATCCAGTTTACGCTTGCTACGGACAGAGCCTATAAAGATGATTCTGACCAATGGCAGACCATCACCAGTTGGATCGATTGCACGGCATGGGATTGGCTCGCCGAGAAGATCTCGAAAGACCTTCATAAAGGCAGTGCTGTGATTGTTGAGGGTCGTATAGAAACCCATAACTGGACTGACCAGAACAATAACAACCGTAAGAGCACAAAAGTGAATGCGGATATGGTTCATTTCCTTGAATGGAAGCCTCGTGAGGATGGTGCCTCTCAGCCTTCATCAGAAGCCCCGCTTCCCCCTGAAGAAATGGCTTCCAAACGCAACACCACAAATGACGACGTACCATTTTAGGAGATATCATGAATTTTAGCGATAGAAAGAGAAAGTACAGCCGCAGAAAGTATTGTAAGTTCTGCGCAAACAAAGACCTCGTGATTGATTACAAGAACATCGACCTGATGCGCCAATACACATCCGAAGTGGGCAAGATCGAAGCTGCCCGTCTCACCGGAACCTGCGCCAAACACCAGCGCAAGCTTGGCACAGAGATCAAACGTGCTCGCCAGATGGCTCTGATCCCGTTCGTCGTAGAATAGTTTATGTTCCTGTTACCCTTTGTTGGCGGAGCATTATCAGTCCTCAGTCCGTTTTTCGGGTTACTGATGATGATGATCTTTTCTGCCAAGGCTCTGGGACCGGCCATTGTATCGCCACAACGGGCTATAATCTCGTTTATGGTGGTGCCGGCCTTTGTCTTACTCTTTGGCGGAAATAGCTATGTCACCCCCTTATTGGTGCTGGACGCCATCATTGGGGTGGCCGCAGTGGTCTACATTTTCCTGATTGTACTGAGGAAATATCAGTTTCTGAATCAGGCATTTCTTGCTGCTGCTGTGCTGATAATGCTATATTCTGTAGCCCGCATGATGCTGTTTAGCAGTGTGCTGGAGCAGAGTTTCAACGAAGGGATGACTGCAATGCAGGCTCAAATGCCAGCGCTATTTGATGGCCCATATATGGATCTTTCCTACAAATTATGGAAGCTTCTGCAGCCCGCATTTTGGGGCGTGGGGCAGATCTTTGCACTCTTGATAGGCTATCTGGCCTTTCATAGAATCATCAAGATCCCGCTTGAATCTGCCAACGTGAAGTTTCCGGTTGTCTACAATTCACTGATCCTTGCCATCTTACCGCTATACTTTTGGGAAGCAGGCAAAGCAGTATTTATAAACGCTCTGATCCTACTTTGCATGATTCCGCTGATACAGGGTTTTTTCTCTGTCTGGGCCGGGATCTCCAAAGTATTTGCAAATAACATCATTAAAGGCATTATCATGTTCATTTTATTGATCTATGCTTTTATCCCTCTCACCTTGATTGGCTTTGCCGATTCTTGGATGAGTCACAGCAATAAACCGCGTGGAGGAAAAACCGCATGAAAGTCATTTTGCTCGAAAACATAGAAAAAATGGGCAACAAAGGTGAAGTGGTAAATGTAAAGAGAGGCTTTGCCAGGAATTATCTGGTACCCAGAGGCTACGCTCTTTATGCCACTCCTGGCAACATGAAACGACTGGGCACGATCCAGGAAGAGTTGCAAGCTGCTGAAGAAAAAAAGGTCGGGGAGTTAAAAGAACTTGCCGAAAAAATCGCTTCTGTAAAACTGACATTTGTTCGCAAAGTGGATGAACATGGCAGCATGTTCGGCTCAGTATCCGATAGTGATATCGTCACTGCTCTCAAAGCGCAGGATGTCGAGATCAAGCGCTCAAATGTCCAGATGGAACACAATGTAAAGGAATTGGGAGAACACAGCCTGCCTGTCAAACTGCACAAAGAAGTTGTGGCAGATCTAAGCTTTGTGGTCGAAGCTGAAACCGAAGCTGAATAATATCCGGGAGGTTCCCATGAAAGATACAATGTACAAGATCAAACAGATACTTGGTCTGATAGTCTTCATTGTGGTGTTATCCACAATGGGCATGATTACCGGTAGACCTGTAATGATGCTTGCATATGCAGGATTCTTTGTTCTCTTGAGTCTGGTCATCTATCTCACCCTCAGAAAGACCCAGCGTCATTTTGAGGTAGTGGATAAGTCAAACAAAACTGCAAGAACTGTACTGGCAGCGATCCTGATGATTCTCGCCATCATTGTGCCGATGCTGATTGCTTTGCGCACCAGCATCATCAATCTGCCCGAATCCATGACCGTGGCTTTTGTGGTAGGACTGATGCTTGGCCTGACCATCCTATTCATCGCCCTTGTCCTTTTTGCGGTTTATATGATAAACAACAAAGGTGCCATTTTGCAAAACCGCATCATTGGATACCTCAGTTTTATCGTTGCTTCCGTGATTCCCGGAGCCTTGATGTCCGGTGTGGATAAGAGCACCATGGGCATTGGTTCGGTGTATTACGTAGCTTTGGCAGTGCTGTTTTTGGCATACAATGCCAGAAACCTATACTGCAATCAGGAATAAGATTCAGTCATACAGGGAGTATATTGCTGATTAAAAAGTCAGCTGTACTCCCTTTCATTTATGATGGCTCTAAATCCGGCTGATACCCGCATCAGACAGCTGATCTACAAGATCGGCGGGGAGAAACACCAGCGTTTTATCAATATCTTCTTAAATTGGAAAAGGCTGGTGGGAGAGCTCTTGTCCGAACGCTCTCACCCCATCAAACTGGAGCACGACACCCTCTTTGTAGGAGTGCAAAACAGCGCCTGGATGCAGGAGCTGATCCTCTTGAAAGCCGATATCATGCAAAAATACAAAAGCATCTGCCATGAAGAACTAAAGGACATCATCTTTTTAATAAATACAAAACGGAGACCAAGAAAATGAAGACAGCAATAGCCCCCTCCGTATTATCTGCTGATTTTTCCCGCTTGGGAGAAGAAATCGCTGCGCTGAAAAGCGCCGACATCATCCATCTGGATCTGATGGACGGTCACTATGTGCCCAATCTCAGCTTTGGATACCCATTGGTTTCCTGCATTCGAAAGCTTACAGACCAGCCTCTGGACGCTCATCTGATGGTGAGTAATCCCGAAACTTATGTGGAAAAGCTGGCCAAAATAGGGGTACAATGGATTTCCTTTCATCAGGAAACCGTGTATCACAGTCACAGACTGGTGCAACAGATCAAAGCTCTGGGGATAAAGGCCGGCATAGCCCTCAATCCCGCCACTCCGATCAATACCCTGGATGCGATCCTGCCGGAGCTGGACTACGTGCTGATAATGAGTGTGAATCCGGGATATTCCGGGCAGAAATTCATCCCTTCCGCTGTGGACAAGATCCGTGCCCTCAGCAGACGCCGGGACGCCGATGGGCTCAGCTTTATGATCGAGGTCGATGGCGGGGTAAACTGTGATAATTCAGGCTTGCTACGAGAAGCAGGCGCCGATATCCTGGTCAGTGCTTCCTACATTTTTGGATCCGATGATTATGACAAATCCATAAACACCCTGAGGGGGGATATAAATGTTTAGCAGTTTATCCGACCGTTTGGACAAGATACTCCGCGGGCTTAAAGGCAGCGGGTATCTAACCGAACAAAACATCAAAGACGGCATGCGCGAGATCCGTCTGGCGCTGCTGGAAGCAGATGTCAATTTTAAGATAGTCAAAAACTTCATAAAAGAAGTGCAAGCCCGTTCCCTGGGTGAGGAGGTGATGAAATCCCTCTCTCCGGGTCAACAGATCGTAAAGATTGTGCATGAGCAACTCATCGCTCTCATGGATACCGAGGGCTTTGAGATGAAGGTTTACAATAACAAGCTGACCAAGATCATGATGGTCGGCTTGCAGGGTTCTGGTAAGACCACCGCTTGCGCCAAACTGGCCGCTATGTATCGCAAAAAGGGCATCAAACCGATGATGGTGGCCTGCGATGTCTATCGTCCCGCCGCTATTGAGCAATTGAAGGTACTGGGCAGACAGATCGATATCCCCGTGGTTGCCGAGGAATCCAAAGATGTGCTGAAGATCGCAGAATCTGCCCTCAAACAGGCCGATAAAGACTTTAGCAATCTCCTGATCTTTGACACCGCCGGACGTCTCCACATCGACACCGAGATGATGAACGAAGTGGAGCGGCTGAAGGATTATGTGAAGCCGGATTACATCTTTTTTGTGGCCGATTCCATGACCGGGCAGGACGCCGTGACGGTAGCCCATGAATTTTATGCCAAGCTCAATTTTGATGCAGTGATCCTGACCAAGCTCGATGGCGATGCCCGCGGCGGCGCAGCGCTCTCGATCAAAGCCGTCACCGGCCGTCCTGTGGCTTTTGTAGGAACCGGCGAAAAAATCCCCGATCTCGAAGTTTTTTATCCGGATCGCATGGCATCCCGCATATTGGGCATGGGCGATGTGCTGGGCCTGATCGAAAAAGCCGAAGAGACCATGAATATGGAAGAGGAAGAAAAGCTGGCCCATAGGATGATGAAAAACCAGTTTACCCTCAATGACTTCCTCAAACAATTGCAAAGCATCAAAAAGATGGGCCCCCTGGAATCCGTGATCAAGATGATCCCCGGCATCGGTTCCAAGCTTCCCCGTGATCTCAAGATCGACGACAATGCGCTTCGGCACGTGGAGGCGATCATCCAATCCATGACCAACAAAGAGCGGGAAAAGCCGCAAATCCTCAATGGCAGCAGGCGCTTGCGCATCTCCAAGGGCTGCGGTCGCCCGGTGATGGAAGTGAACCGCCTGATGCGCCAATTTGAGGACATGAAGAAGATGATGAAAAAGATGAGTAGTCCCAAAGGCATGAAGCAACTGGAATCCATGATGAAAAATCAACAGTAGATCAGAGGCTTAGTCCGAGGAGAATCAATGGATCCACTATTTCAAATCCTTCA
>CAZWUD010000105.1:0-5231 GCA_964637055.1 uncultured Candidatus Cloacimonadota bacterium | reverse complement strand
ATATCCAGATGGGATATGCCCAGTCCAAAGATGATGGGGAATTCCACATTCTTGAAGGGCGGGGCAAATTTATTCTTCACCACTTTCACCTTGGTGCGGGCTCCGACGATCTGATTGTCCTGTCCCGTATCCTTGATGGCGCCGCCATAGCGCACTTCCATGCGCAGGGATGAGTAAAATTTCAAGGCCACGCCACCGGTGGTGGTTTCCGGATTTACAAAGGCCGGCACCCCGATCTTGATGCGGGTCTGATTGATAAAGATCACGGCAGTATTGCTCTTGGAGACGATCGCCGTCAGCTTGCGCAAGGCCTGACTCATCAGTCGGGCTTGCAAGCCCACGTGACTGTCGCCCATATCGCCTTCGATCTCGGCTTTGGGCACCAATGCCGCCACGGAATCTATTATGACCAGATCCACCGCAGAACTGCGTACCAAGGTCTCAGTGACCTCCAGAGCCTGCTCACCGCCATCGGGCTGGGAAAGCAGCATATTGTCCGTCTGCACCCCCAAACGCTTGGCATAGGCCACGTCAAGAGCATGCTCGGCATCCACGAAGGCCACGATGCCGCCCATTTTCTGACATTCGGCTGCAATGTGCAAAGACAGCGTGGTTTTTCCGCTGGCCTCGGCGCCATATATCTCGGTGATGCGGCCTTTGGGCACACCGCCTATTCCCAATGCGATATCCAGATTGAATGCCCCGGTGGGGATCACGTCTACCTGCTGATAGGGCTTGTCACCCAAGCGCATGAGCGTGCCCACGCCAAATTTTTTCTCCAGCTGAGACATTGCGGTCTTCAAAGCTGCGGTCTTGTTTTTATCCAGCATTATTCCTCCGTTTTATTTTAGATTATACTGTTCGATAATATCATATCTGGGTCCCTGAGGACTCAGCACACTTCTATAAAGGGTCAATTTGTTCCAGATCTCTTTTACAGACGGGATCTGAAAGCTCAGCACTTCCCGTTCAAATTCCGGTCTTTGCTGTTCTTTCAGCCGCCCCAAAGTGATATGTGGTTTCAGTTTTTTGGGATCGGCATCGATCTGTAGCGCCCGCATGCTGCCCAATAACTGACGATTTAGCACGGCCAGGGCTTTGGCATTGCCGCCCAGTTTCAGCCAGATCAAGCGAGGTGAGTGATGAGGAAAGAGCTCGATTCCTTCCGAATAAAGTTCTGGCGCCTGATGCTTTTCAGCTTCCTCAGCCACGGCCTGGCTGATCTCAGCCAGCCTGTGTTCCGGCACTTCCCCGATGAAATTCACCGTGAGATGCAGATTTTGAGTTTTCACCCAGTTTATCCCCCGATGCTTCAGGGTCTGAAAACGGGATAAAGCCCGGCAGAGCTCTGCGTGTAAAGATTCAGGAGCTTCCAGAGCCACAAAAAGGCGCATCAGCGCTTGTATCCTATATCCAGTAAGAATCTCTTGCGTTGACTGATGTCGGTATCCAGTTCCACACCTTTTGGAGAGGCTCCGTCGATCACGCCCAAAATGCCCCGGCCCTGCTCACTTGCAGCCACGATTACCTGCACCGGATTGGCGGTTGCGCAAAAGATATTGACCACTTCCCGGCAGTCTTTGATTCCGGGCAAAACGTTGATGGGAAAGGCGCCCCTCATCACGATGAGGAAGCTGTGTCCGGCTCCCAACTTGCGGATATTTCCCACGGCGATCTCGATCAGTTCATTATCCGTACCGTCTTTGCGGATAAGACAGGGACCCGATGCTTCACAAAAGGCCAGCCCAAATTTGACGCCGGGCACATTGTTTACCATCACCTCATAGAGGTCTTCCACGGTCTTGATAAAGTGACTCTGGCCGAGGATGATATTGCAATCTTCGGGGAAACTCAGTTGAAGGTTTAAAAGTTCCATTGATACCTCATCTGCCACTGTTTTACTAACTTCACATCATAAAAAAGTGCTCTGAAGTGTCAAGAAAAATGTAGCTGGAGTCTTGTTGTCAGGTTTTTGAGTTTTGGGATTCACGCAGATAGCGCTGATTACGCAGACTTCAGTTAACCACGAATTAACACGAGTTATATCTCTCACAGATCACACCGATACCACGGATATCCTTTGACAATATGGTTTTAAGTTTTCGAGTTGTCAGAGTATTGAGGCATCCCACCAATTCTCAACCTTCCAAACATGCCTCATCAATTCTCAATTACCCAAGAACTCCCGCACTCCTGCACCAAGAATCCCGCAACCCAATGGCTCTACGGCAAAACCACCTGTCTGAAGGTCTTTTCTTTTTCTCCCTGCCTGATCCGCAGAAGATAGATTCCGGGGCTCAGCTTGAGGTCTATAGAGTCAAAGTCTTTCAGATCTCTGCATTTGGCAATACGCTGTCCGCGAATGTTATAGATCCCCAGCTCAAAGAGATTGTCACTTTTGAGGGAAAAATGCTTGTGCGAGGGATTTGGGAAGGGCCGGGGGAAGACCGTCACCAGATCCGGAGCATCCAATTCCCCGCCTTTGCCGGTGACCATCAGATCATCCACAAAGAGCACAAAGGCATCCAGGGATACACAGTTGAGCGCCAGATATATATCTTCTTCACTGTAGCTGCTCAGGTCATATTCATACTGGGTCCAGCCGGCCGGCACCGCCAGCCAGGCATCACTGTGCAAAGGGCTGAAGGCGGCGGGATCGGCAGTGCCGCTTGAGATCAAGACACGCAGGCGCTCCAAACCATAGGCAGAGGTATAGCTGCGGGCTTTGAAGCTGAAACTGCCATCTGTGCCGGGACTCAGATTGGGCAAGATCAGCCAGTCATCATTGGGCGGAGTGGTGGCGCTGACGGACATCAGCATCTGGCTTCCCGTGGCCGGGGCGATATCGGTCAAAGGCGGAGTGGTCAAAGCCGGGGCAAAGACCATCCAGCCCATGGCGCCTCCCTCACCGGGGAAGTCGGTATGCTCCCAAGCCCAGGTCAGAGAGCCGTCCAGATCCAGATTTTGACAGCGGGGGATCTCCTGCCCAAAGGCTTCCAGCGCTTCAAAACTCTGGTAGTAGATGGTGTCCAGATCGAGCAGGGGGATATCTATCAAGATGACATTTGAATGCGGCGAGAGCAGGCCGCCGGCGTAGCGGGCCTGCACACTGTAGGTATATGTGCTTCCGAGGTTTACTGCGCTGTCAGAATAGCTGAGGGCGGGTGTTTCTGCCCAGACGGAGCCATTGCGATGGATGATGTAAGCCTCCGGATCGGCGGAAGCGGGTGCCTGCCAATTGAGGTGAACAGCGCCGTCGGCATAGTATCCGTAAAGATTTTGGGGAGCATCGGGATTGTTGCCATCGCCCAGATGCAGCCTGAGATTGCTGATGTAAGCACGGCTGAAGGTGGGTGCAGGAGGCGCTGCCGGATCGGGATTTTGGGTCATGCTCTGAAAGACAAGCGCTCTATCCATGCTCGATTGGCTGCAATAGAAGTCGTCCCCTGTAGAGCCGCAGGCATCGGTATTTTCATCCACGGCTATCAGCAGATTGGAGGAGCCGTTGTAATAAAAATTCTGCTGCAAAGGGATGTTGAGCCAGCCGCTGCCGGGCAAACCGGAATCAAAATAGTCCTGACTCAATATGCCGCTATAGACCAGGCTCATCTGGCTGGCCGGCAGCCAATCATCCAATTGCTCCAGATCAGTGTGTGCCAGATAGATATCCCAGTTCTTATTGCCGGGATAAAAGAGGTCACTTTCCACCAGATATTGAAAATCCAGGCGGTTGATCTCACCGGGGAGACCGATCTCGGAGGCGTAATAAATCTGCTGAGAGTAGCTGAAACGGGCCACCGGCCTGATGGGCAGACCCTGACGCAAAACGCTGCCATTGCCCACCGAGATGATCTGGGCACTCGTAGCCTGGCAAAACAAAAAGAACAGGATAAAAAACGCAGTACGCCTCAGCATCGGGATCTTCTCTTCAGCGTGAGCGGGCCTTGATTCATGGGATCCTCCGCAGACTTCATATTTACATCATCGCTTCTGGCAAGACGACAGTATAAATTGAAACTGTCAAGCGAAATCTTCTGACGTTGTGACGAGGTTAGCGCACTTAAGCTCAACTCCAAAACTCCCAAACTCGATAACTCCACAACTCCCGCCAAACCTATTTCATCATGATCATTTTCCTGGCAGAGCTGTATTTGCTGGCATTCATCCTGACGTAGTAGATAGCGCTGGAAACATCGCGGCCGCTATCATCTTTCCCGTCCCATACCGCGCTGTATTCGCCGGCGGCCTTGCTCTCATCCACAAGCTTGCGCACGAGCTGGCCTTTGACGTTGAAGATCTCGAGCGTAACCGGCGACGCTTCTTTCACGCTATAGGGAATGGTGGTCCTGGGATTGAAGGGATTTGGATAGTTTCTTCCCAAGCCAGTGGCGTAGGCTGGAGCCACGTCGTCTGCATTGGCGACATAGTCGGACACACTCACATCGTCCACCATAAAGATGGACCGGTCATCGGAGACGCACTGAATCCCAAGATAAATCTGTTGGTTTGCATGAGCGCTCAGATCATAAGTATATTCAATCCAGTCCAGAGGCGCTTCCACATAGCCATCACCACTGATGATGGTGAAATCTGCAGGATCCGTTCCGGTGGTGGATACGCCCACATTGAAGCGTTCCAGAGGGTTGTCCAGATAGCTCCTGGCCCAAAAGCGGAGATTGCCGCCGCCAGTGACCTGCGGGGTGATCAACCAGTCGTTATTGGGGGGATTCGTTGAGGGAAAGCAGGCAGCCATTTTCTGGCCACTGTGAGGCGTATTGTCGGTCATCGGTGGTACGGTTTGAGAGGGATTGAAAATGATGTAAGCCATGGGGTTTCCACTATTTGGGAAAGCGAATTCGCCTAGGCTGAGAGTGGGCGACTGATCCACATCATGCAAGATCCAGGGATCAAAGTCCAGGGCAAAATCCGGATAGGCTTCAAAGCCTTCTTCCAAAACTAGCTCCAAGGACTCCATCTGGAAGTTTACAAGCTGAATCTCTCCGGCCACCACGACTACGCCGTTTTGGGTGGCGCTGTGATAGCGTGGGTGGCTGACCTCAAGATCGTAAGTTCCCTCTAAAATCTCTATAACGTATGCGCCGTTTGCGTTTGTACTTGCCCAGTAATCACCCAGGTTGACCATGGCGCTGGCGATGGGTGCTTCACCCCCATCACGGACAAATCCGGCCAGGGTACCGAGACTGGTGATTTTTACCATAGCATTGGAAAAA
>CAZWUD010000104.1:0-5419 GCA_964637055.1 uncultured Candidatus Cloacimonadota bacterium | reverse complement strand
AAGAGAAAATTATTAAGAACTTCGAAAAATATATGATTCCCGTCATTATTATGAAGAGGGAAAATCCAAAAGAAGCTGTTTGTCAGGTGTTTGAGAACGTCAACACAGGGGGAGTGGTATTGAATGTTTTTGAATTGCTCACGGCCACATACGCTGCCGACGATTTTAACCTGAAGGAAAGCTGGCAATCCATACATACAGAATTCAAAAATTACAAGATTCTGGACAACACTCAAAATACTGACCTGCTGCAATCTATAACGCTTTTAGCCCAATATCGCAAAAAACTGTCTGCAGCCAGTTCGAAGTCTGCTGATGATAGTCAGCTTGCTGTCAGTTGCAAGCGAAAAGACATACTTAATCTTACCTTGGAAGAATACCAGGACTGTGTTCAGGATATCCAAAATGGCTATATAACGGCCACGATAATCTTGGCAGAACATCATATTTACTCCTCAAGAGATCTTCCCTATAATACCCAACTGATACCCATGTCCGCTATTCTGGCTGTGATGGGCAAACAAATTGATATTGCAGGGAATAAAAACAAACTGATGCGCTGGTTTTGGTGCGGAGTGTTTGGAGAGCTTTATGGGTCTGCTACTGAAACAAGATATGCTTTGGATTTACCCCAGGTCGTGGAATGGATTCTTTCTGATGGGTCGGAACCCAAGACAATTTATGATTCAAACTTCAATCCCTCGCGTCTGCATACCTTGAGAACAAGAAACAGCGCGGCTTACAAGGGTGTGTATGCCTTATTGCTTAGCAAAAACCTACGGGACTGGTTGTCTAATACACCCATCAATATCCAAACCTATTTCTCCAGAAACATAGATATTCACCATATATTTCCTGTTGCCTGGTGTGGGAAGCACAATATACCCGCGGACCAATTTAACTCCATTATCAATAAGACGCCTCTTTCCAGCGGCACAAATAGATTTGTGAGCGGAGATGCCCCAAGTAAGTACCTGAATAGATTGCTAAAGAGAATAGGCGTTTCTGAAGATGAATTTAATAATATCCTTAGCTCTCATTTGTTGGATCCAGAGGATCTTCGCGAAGACGACTTCTTAAGATTCATGGGGAATAGAAAAGAGCTTCTTCTGAGGCTAATTGAACAAGCCACCGGCAAACCAATCTCAAGAGAAGATGAAGCCGAAGAAGAGGAAAAATATATTGAGGATGATAATGGCGATACTTATGAGGCAGAATAAGATGAAATAAACTCTGCAATAGAGAGAATGATGAGGTCCGAAGGTGCTCACCACTAACCCATAAAAAATGAGTTGGAATTTACACCAACATTTGGGACTCAACACTGAAAAGGGAGCTGTTAACAAGACAGGCGTAGAAAATGTGCAATTGATGAAAACGATGAAATCGGTCGTGAGATGATAGATAAAGTGTAAGGAGCGAGGACAGTAAGAATGTTCTCAAAGAACCTGAGGAACAATGAGTCGGAATTTACACCGACATTTGGGACTCTACAATTTCATACAGGTCAAACGATAAAAACAATGCTATTATAGGAGGACGTAATGATGCACCTTTCCAGGTCGGATATAGTAAAATTTCAGGGAGATGCGATCGTGAATGCGGCAAATTCTTCTTTATTGGGGGGTGGCGGAGTGGACGGGGCAATCCACCGAGCTGCGGGGAAGAAGCTGTATGAAGAATGTAAACTCTTGGGCGGCTGCCGGCCCGGGGATGCCAAGGTCACAAAGGGCTACAATTTACCCGCGAAATACGTGATCCACACCGTGGGTCCGATCTGGCGGGGTGGTGGCGAAAATGAGGCGGAGCTTTTGGCTTCGTGTTACCAGAGGTCTCTGGAGATTGCCATTGAAAAGGGCCTCCGTTCTATCGCTTTTCCCAATGTCTCCACCGGGGTTTACGGTTTTCCCAAGCCTTTGGCTGCGGAGATTGCCATCGCCACCGTGAAGAAGGTGTTAATGCAGGCGCCGGAGCTGGAAGTGCATTTTATGTGTTTTGATGAGGAGAATCACCGGGAGTATCAGCGGATTTTGTGAAGCAGCGTGCCGATGCTGCAGGGATTCACGCAGATTTTGTTTAGGAGTTTTGACGACCCCATAACCCCTTGATTCGTGTAAAGTTGTGTAAATCTGTGAACTCTAAGAATCTGTGATATCGGTGTGATCTGAGAGAGGTAAAAATCTGTGTGAAACCGGGCCAACGGGATTGGCACACTCTGGCCACGCAGTTCCTCGTAGCTCCTGCTGCGATGTTGGGTTATGCGTTCGTTTTACGGTCGGGCACACTGCGGACTTGACAAAAAAAGGCAGGTCAGATAAACTGCTATACCAGACTAAGCTATTGGAGTATTGATGGAGACGATGTTTTCTGCCGTATTAAACTTTCAGTTGACCCAGGTGATCATGATCCTTGTGGGGATGGTGCTGATTTGGCTGGCTATTGCCAAAAAGTATGAGCCGGCTTTGCTGTTGCCAATTGGTTTTGGCACGATTCTGACCAATATCCCGCTGTCGGCTGCGATCGGTGAAAATGGGCCTTTGACGATTCTTTTCAAAGCCGGAATCGATACCGAGCTTTTCCCACTTTTGATCTTTATCGCCATCGGTGCAATGATAGATTTTACTCCGCTACTCAAGAATCCCTTTATGCTGCTCTTTGGAGCGGCAGCGCAATTTGGCATATTTGTGACCATTGTGATGGCCGCGGCTTTTGGCTTTGATATCAAGGAAGCGGCATCAATCGGCATCATCGGAGCGGCGGACGGCCCCACCTCAATCTATGTGGCCAATCGCTTTGCCCCCAATCTCTTGGGACCGATATCTGTGGCGGCATATTCTTATATGGCCCTGGTGCCGATCATCCAACCGCCGGTGATCAGAGCTCTGACCTCAAAAAAAGAGCGTAGAATCCGCATGGACTACAATTCCGGTGATGTTTCCCGCACGGTGAAGATCCTTTTTCCGATCGCGATCACAGTGGTGGCCGGCATCTTTGTTCCGGCATCTTTGGCTTTGATCGGGTTTTTGATGTTTGGCAACCTTCTGCGCGAATGCAAGGTCCTGGAAAGCCTTTCCAAATCTGCCCAAAACGAACTGGGCAATCTGGTGACAATCCTATTGGGTCTTACGATTGCCAGCAAGATGCAGGGCCAGTATTTCCTGACCAAGCAGACCCTCTTTATTCTCTTTTTGGGTCTGGTTGCCTTTGTCTTTGATACCGCTGGAGGAGTGCTATTTGCCAAACTCTTGAATCTGGTGCGCAAGGATAAAGTGAATCCGATGATAGGTGCCTGCGGCATATCCGCTTTTCCGATGAGTGCGCGCGTGATCCATCAGATGGGGCAGAAGGAAGATCCCTTCAATTTCCTTTTGATGCCCGCAGTCAGCGTCAATGTGGGGGGACAGATCAGCTCGGTGATCGCCGGTGGTCTGATCCTTTCGCTTTTGGCATAGGAGATCATGATGAAAGAACTGCTGGAACTGGCCAAGACCGCTGCAAAAGAGGCCTATGCGCCATATTCTGGCTTCAAAGTGGGCAGTGCCGTCAGGACCAAAGACGGCAGCATTTACAGCGGTTGCAATATCGAAAACGCTTCCTATTCACTCACGGTCTGTGCGGAGCGCACGGCCATCTTCAAGGCGGTCAGCGAGGGACACCGTGAGCTCACCGGAATCGCCATCTATGTGGATAGTGACAAAAACTTTCCCCCCTGCGGTGCCTGTCGTCAGGTGATGAGCGAATTTGCCCAGGACATGCCGGTGCTCTATGCCAATCGACGTGAGAGCGTGATGAGCACACTGGGTCAGCTACTGCCAGGGGCTTTTCGATTGTGATGTATAAAAAGCTGGAATCCTGCAAAATCTGTCCCCGTGATTGCGCTGTAAATCGCTATCAGGAGAGAGGATATTGCCGGGCTTCAGCAGATCTGGAGATCAATCTGGCCCAGCTTCATTTTGGCGAAGAACCGCCCATTTCCGGCAGCCGGGGTAGTGGCACCATCTTTTTCAGCCATTGCAATCTACGCTGTGTTTACTGCCAAAACCATCAAATCAGCCTGATGGGACACGGGCACAGGGTCAGTGAAGAAGAAATGGTCAGGATCATGCTGGATCTGCAGTCCCGCGGCGCACACAATATCAATCTGGTGACCCCCACGCATTACTCTGTTCAATTGAGATCAGTCTTGCAAAAAGCCAAAGCAGAGGGGCTCAAGATTCCGATCCTGTGGAATAGCAGCGCCTATGAAAAGGTGGAGACTTTGAAGAGCCTGGAGGGTCTGGTGGATATCTATCTGCCAGACTACAAATACCATCACCCGGTTTATGCCGGCAAGTATTCGCATGCTACAGATTATCCGCAGACAGCCTTGCAAGCGCTCACAGAGATGCATCGGCAGACGGGCTTTTTGAGTCTGGATTCCGCTGGAATTGCCCAAAGGGGCGTCCTGGTGCGGCTTTTGGTGCTGCCAAACAATCTGAGTGGCACGAGATCCGCTTTGCGAGATCTGGCAGATCATTTTGGCAGCCTGCTGCCTCTGAGCCTGATGGGGCAGTACTATCCTGCCGCCGATGCTTATTCCTATCCCGAGCTCAGCCGGGGTATAAATATCGACGAATATCAAATAGCCCTTGACACAATCCATGACCTGGGCTTTGAGAATGTCTTTAGTCAAGAGCTTTCCTGCGATGATGCCTGGACGCCGAGATTCAGACCCGGTGGCCGGGAAAGTTAAAGCCGGATTGGGAGATAAATATGAAGAAGATTTTGCTGATGATAAGTTTGATGCTGGCCGGCATCTGCATGTTTGCCATCAATATCGAGATTCAGGGAGAAAACCTGCCTTATGAAATATCCGAGACTGAGATCGACGGGATACCCTATGTGGCGATCCGGGATCTGAGCTCTATCTTGAAGTGCATCAACAAGCAGGACCGGCTGGATCAAAGGCTCTATCTGCATATCTATGGTGAGACTTTTATATTTTTGGAAGACAGCCCTTATTATAGCTACAAGATCGACTCTTACAATATGCACTATCCATTGATGCGGGTAGCGGCAAATTACTATTTGCCCAAGGTCTTTTTGAGTGATCATCTGCCCCTTCATTTTGCCGGGGAAGTGGATTATTCTATGGGCAATCTGACGGTGAAGAAACCGGTGGATCACAGCGTGCAAGTGATTGTGCTGGATCCCGGTCATGGCGGCAAAGATCCCGGCGCTATCGGCAAAAAACTAAAAGCTTATGAAAAGGATATCAACCTGGCCGTGGCTCAAAAGCTGAAATCTCTCCTGGAAAAAGAATTGGGCGTGAGGGTTTTGATGACGAGGGAGGATGACAGATTTGTATCATTGGGTGATCGCACTCGCTTTGCCAATGAAAACAAGGCAGATCTCTTTATCAGTATCCATGCTAATGCCT
>CAZWUD010000103.1:0-5419 GCA_964637055.1 uncultured Candidatus Cloacimonadota bacterium | reverse complement strand
TGTTTACACGACGACGCCCAAAAAACCCAACTCAGCTCTTCGTAAAGTCGCTCGTGTCCGTCTTGTAAACGGATATGAAGTTACAGCTTATATTCCCGGTGAAGGACACAACCTGCAGGAGCACTCAATCGTGCTCGTTCGCGGTGGTCGTGTCAAAGACCTTCCCGGTGTTCGCTATCATATTGTCCGTGGTGCTTTGGATTCCTCAGGAGTGGAAAAACGTACAAATTCCCGCTCCAAATACGGAACCAAGCGGCCTAAGCAGAAATAGGGGGATTATAAATGCCAAGAAAACGTAAAGCAACCTTGCAGGAAGTGCTCCCGGATCCCGTGTACAATGATGTAGTTCTGACCAAGTTCATGAACTGCCTCATGGTAAAAGGTAAAAAGTCGTTAGCGGAAAAGATCGTTTACGGCGCATTTGATATCATCAAAGAAAAGACCAAACAGGAACCCCTGGAGGTCTTCAAAACCGCACTTGAAAATGCACGTCCGCTGGTGAAAGTGGTTTCCCGCCGTGTAGGTGGATCAAACTATCAGATCCCTACCGAAGTGACCGAGAAAGCCGGCAGCGCCATAGCCTTCAGATGGCTCATTGGCTACGCTCGTGCCCGTAGTGAAAAAACCATGATGGAAAAGCTTGCCGCTGAATTGATGGCTGCCTACAAAAAAGAAGGCTCCACCATCAAAAAGCGTGAGGATACCCACAAGATGGCTGAGGCCAACAAAGCCTTTGCCCATCTTAGATGGTAGTTCCGTCACAAAGATATTCCCAAGGCTGCCAGCTTGCTGGCGGCCTTTTTCTTATGCTTCAGAAACTCGCGGAATACACCGATCTGACTTTCTGAGTACCTATCCAGCGAAGTCGGGGATGATGATTGTGCTTGACAAAATCCTATCCTCAGCATGAAACTTCCCAGCTAAAACTCAATGCCTGAGGGGCCTGAAAACCCCGGGAGATATAGCAATATGTTCAAAAAAATGATGATAATATCGGCACTGACTGTCCTGACCGGCCTCATCTGGGCACAATGCCTGGAGACTTTTGCAAATTTTACCGCCACCGGTAGCGCCTACACTACCGGCAGCTTTCCGGGACAGGATGGCTCACTCTGGCAATACACCGAAGCCCGTGGTGATATCGCTCTCATCGGCAAAGCCCTCACCTTGGGTCGCGGTCGCACGCCACAAGCTCAGCTCGTTTCCGGTAGCATCTCCGGAGGCATCGGCAGCATCTCTTTTGACTATATGCAGGCCTTTTCTACCGATGTCAATCTCAATATCCTGGTCAATGACCTTGTGGTGGGGACAGTGACCAGCTCCGGCCAGGAAAATCAGCCCCTGTCATCCGGTGAAATCATCGTGAATATATCCGGGGATTTTGTGCTGACTTTCATCAGTGTAGAAAACTCCGATGGACAAGTGACCATCGACAATATAGCCTGGACTGCCTTTGCCTCGGGGGATACAGCTCCGCCTCCACCCCTTGCTCTGGAGGCCAGCGATGTGAGCGCTGACGGCTTTGTGGCAAATTGGCTTCCCTCCGACACCGCCAGTTCTTACCGTCTGGATGTCTATCGCGTCACTTCCCAGACTGGCTTTGATGATCTGATCTTCTCTGAATACATCGAAGGCAGCAGCTATAATAAGGCCATAGAGATCTACAACGGCACCGGCAGCACCATGAGTCTGGACAATTACAGCGTCAGAGTGCACAATAATGGATCTGTCAATCCTTCATACACCCTCAATCTGGGCGGAAGCCTGCCCTCCGGGGAGGTCTATGTGATGGCCCATGCCTCGGCTGCTGATGCGATCCTGGATCAGGCGGATTATACCAATGCCTACGCTTTGGGCTTTAATGGTAATGACGCCATCGTTCTCTATGATGACACCCAGGATGCCTATGTGGATATCTTCGGCGTGATCGGCTCTGATCCGGGTACTGCCTGGACTGCAGACGGCGGATATAGCACCAAAGACAAGACCCTATTGCGCAAGCCCGAGATCCGCGGAGGCGTCACCACAAATCCTGCCTCAGATTTTGAAACCCTCGCCACAGAGTGGGATCTCTATTCCATTGATACTTATGACTATCTGGGCTGGCACAGTCCCTTGCGGAGAGATGTCAGCTACGTTCCCGGATATAACGATCTGAACCTGGGCGATGTGACCTCCCACCCGGTGAGCGGACTTCAGCCGGATACGGACTATTACTACGTAATCAGAGCCGTAAATTCCCACGGGATTAGTGAGGATTCCAACGAGATCGGTGTCTTCACCCAGGTGATCAACAGGCCCACCATCCAGGCCCGGCAGATAGAAGCAGCGGTCTCTACAAATAGCATCTCTCTGGAATGGACACCCGGCAATGGCTCCCGACGCCTGGTCGTGATGAACACCACAAATTATTTCAATACTCCTTCTGATGGTAGCGATCCCCCGGCAAATCCCGAGTACTCCGGCTCCGGGCAGCAAGTGATCTATAATAGCGCCACCCAGATCATTGAGGATAGCGCCTATAATGGCGTTCTCGTGGAAGGCCTGGAGCCCGGAACCACTTACCATTTCAGAGTCTTTGAGTACAATGGCTTTGGTCCGGGTACCATCTATCTCTCCAGCACAGCCACCGGCAATCCCACCTCTTTTACCACTCTCAGCGGCGGCTTTACCGGCTACTATGAAGACATCCAGGGCTATGGGGCAGAGCTCAAGACGGATCTGCATGAGCTGCTCCGCACTACCCACAACACCGAGTACAGCTATGATGCGCTCTGGAGCCAATTGAGATATACTGATGAAGATCCCCTGAATTCAAATAATATCATCCAGATCTACACCGGCTGGAGCATCCCCAAAAGCAGTAACGGGGGCGGCACCACGCAGTGGAATCGCGAGCACACCTGGAGTAAATCCCACGGAAATTTTGGTGACAACAGACCCGCCGGCACCGATCTCCACCACATGCGCCCCTGCGATGCCACGGTAAACTCCGCCAAAGGCAATAAAGACTTTGATGAAGGAGGCAGCCTCTATGTGGACGGCTCTCCCTACCCCGGATATTCAGGCAATACGGGCAATTACACTTCAAGTACCAGTTGGGAACCCAGGGATGAGGACAAAGGCGATGTAGCGCGCATGATCATGTATATGGCAATCCGCTATGAGGGAACGGACACGGACTATGATCTGGAACTGGTGGATTATACGGCTTCCGCTCCAAATTATGAGCCTTATTATGGAAAGCTTTCCACCCTCCTGGACTGGCACCGCCAAGACCCACCCGATGACTGGGAAGATCGGCGTAATGGCCGCATAGCCGAGCGTCAGGGCAATCGCAATCCCTTTATTGACCATCCGGAATTTGCCTGGCGGCTCTGGACTCCGCATCCTCTGCCGGCCACAAATCTCAGCCAATCCGCTTTTACCGCCCATTGGGCACAGCCCATCACCGGGCAGGGCTACCATCTGCAAGTGGCCACCGATAGCCTTTTCACTTCATACGTCAACGGATATGCAGATTACTATGCCGGACAGTCGCTTATGAAAGCCGTCTCCGGATTGCAGGCCGGCACCACCTACTATTACCGCTTGCGCACGGACTTTGGCTCAAACTACTCACCCTATTCCCCCTTTGAGAGGGTGAGCACTGACAGTGCGGAGCCGATCCCCACCACTATGCTCCTGGAGATTTCAGAGGGGATAGTGCATCTGTATATCACTCCAATTGACGGCATTGATAGCTACCAGATCCTGGCCTCGGATGATCCTGAGGGGGAGTTCTTTCCGGCAGATGGCAGCTTCGTAAGTGATACTCTGTGGACTTGCCCCTTGGGTGACGAGCCTCGCCGCTTTTTCAAGGTTTATGGCATCCCCGAGTAGAGCAGCATTCCCGCACTTCCGCACCTCGCTTCAGCGTGGCTTCATCCCACGATGCTCCTCTGCCCACACGATGAAGGTAGCTTGATCTCCAGATGAAACTGATCTATACTATTGGCCATAAGCCGGACAATCATTTGCCTCAGCTTGCCTTGCAAAATCAGTATCCGGCAGAATCCCTTGACAAGAAATCAGGGCTGTCAGATCGTGAATGACAAAGATAAATAAAGTGACAGGAACAGATGCATGAGCTTTGAAAAAGAACTCAAAATCATCACTAAAAGCGTGGAAGAGATCATCCCGCTGGAAGAGATGAAGACCAAACTCGAAAAAAGCGCCAAAAGCGGCAAGCCGCTGCGCATCAAATATGGCATTGATCCCACCGGACATGAGATCCACATCGGCCATCTGGTGCCCATCCGCAAGATGCGGGATTTTCAGGATCTGGGACACACCGGCGTGATCATCATCGGGGATTTTACCGCTCAGATCGGCGACCCCACCGGGCGTGACGACTCCCGCCCCCCGCTCACCCACGAAGAGGTGCGCATCAATAGTGAAAAATATATGGATCAGCTTTATACCATCCTAAAACCGGAGCAGACCGAAGTTCGCTATCAAAGCGAATGGTTTGCCAAAATGGATATGGCCGATCTTTTGAAGATACTGGGAAAATTTACCCTGGCCCAATTTATGGCGCATGACACCTTCCGCAGTCGCTATGAGCAAGGCCTCTCTCTGGGCATGCACGAGCTGATGTATCCTGTCTTGCAGGGTTATGACTCTGTGGCGATACAGAGCGATGTGGAGCTGGGTGCCACCGAACAAAAGTTTAACATCCTCTGCGGACGTGATATGCAGCGCTACTTTGGCATGGAACAGCAGATTGCCGTGCTTTCGCCCATCTTGCTGGGAACTGACGGTGTGAACAAAATGGGCAAGTCCCTGGGCAATTACATCGCTGTATTTGATACGCCTGCAGATAAATATGGCAAAGTGATGTCGATCCCCGATAGCCTGATCATGAATTACTATAACTATGCCACATCCTATGATGCGGATGAGCTGGAAGCGGTCAAAAAGAAGCTGGAAAGCGGCACCAATCCCATGATCCTGAAAAAAGCTCTGGCCCATGAGATCGTCAGACTCTATCATGGCACTCAGGAGGCGGACTTAGCTCAGGAAGGCTTTGAAAAGCTCTTCTCCAAAAGACAGATTCCGGATGATATGCCGGAGTTTGAGCTGGGCAGTGAAAAGCTCACGGTGGTAGAGGTACTGGTCCAAAGCGGACTCTGCGCCAGCAACGGCGAAGCCAAACGCCTGATCAAGGGCGGCGGCGTCAGTATTGATTCTGAAAAAGTCACGGCTATTGATGCCGGGATCAAGATCACCGGCGAAGCTGTATTGCGCGCAGGGAAACGTAAATTTCTCAAAGTAACAAGATCATGAACGCCGCTCCACAATTTGCCAAAATCCTCAGCACTGCTGCCATCATCGGCATGGTCTTTTATAGTATTATCATCCACGAAGTGAGCCACGC
>CAZWUD010000102.1:0-5445 GCA_964637055.1 uncultured Candidatus Cloacimonadota bacterium | reverse complement strand
GTCTCCAGCCAGGGATAGATCTCGGAGGGGTCCACATAGTCATATTCAATGGCGTAGGCATAGCGCATGATGCGGGCTTTTTCGAGCCCCGGAATGCTGTGCACAATCTCTTCCTGGATCCGGGCCGGAAGGCTGGTGGAGACTCCATTCACATAGCCCTCAACGCTGTGCAGACCCTCAGGCTCGATAAAGACCTGGTGGGTATCACGCTGGGGAAACTTTACGATCTTATCCTCAATCGAGGGGCAATAGCGCGGGCCGATGCCCTTGATCACGCCTCCGTAAAGAGCGGATTGGTCGATATTTGCACTGATGATGCGGTGAGTCTCAGGCACGGTGCGCGTGAGGTAGCATTGCACCAGATTCCTGAGCGGGATATTGCGGTAAAGTGAAAAGCCGGAGGGCTCTGCATCGCCCGCTTGGGCTTCCAGAGCGGAGTAGTCCAGTGAGTTCAAATCCACCCGCGGGGGAGTGCCGGTCTTGAAGCGTAAGACTTTGAGTCCGAGATCACGCAGATCCCCCGAAAGCTCGTCAGAAGAGGGCTCTCCACTGCGGCCTCCCTTAAAGTTTGTCTTGCCGATGTGGATGACCCCGTTCAAAAAGGTGCCGCTGGCAATGATCACCCGGGGAGCCCGGTACTCCCTGCCGATCTGGCTGATGCAGCCCGCCACGTGCCCATCACTCAGGATCAAGGAAGATATATTGGCTTCGATCAGGTGCAGGTTGTCGGTATTTTGCACCACTTCGCGCATCAGGGAGGAATAGATCTCCCGATCGTTTTGAGCTCGGGGTGCCCAGACTGCCGGACCTTTGCTGCGGTTGAGCATACGAAAGTGGATACCGCTCAGATCTGCCACGCGCCCCAGCTCTCCGCCCAAAGCGTCGATCTCCCGCGCCAGATGCCCTTTGGCAGGGCCTCCGATGGAGGGATTGCAGCTCAGGCGGCCGATGGCTTCAAGTTTGATGGTAAAAAGCGCCGTCTTTGCCCCTCTTCGGGCGGCTGCAAGGGCTGCTTCGATGCCGGCATGACCGCCCCCCACCACAATGATGTCAAATCTGTCTTGCATCAGCCTATCACAGCTCTGGATTCAGTTGAGCTGAGCCACCTTACAATCTGCTTTCCAAAAAGTCGGTAAGACTCTGGATGCCGGTATTCTTCAGGGCGGACACGGGATAGATGGGCTCCTCCCTGAGTCCCAAGCCTTTAGCAAGGTCCGCCAGGACCTTCTTCTGCTTTGTCTTGGGGATCTTATCGGCTTTGGTGGCTACCACACAGTGGTCGATCTCGCGGAGGCGCAGCATCTCCAGCATCATGATGTCCTTTTTGTCCGCATCATGACGGATATCCACCAGCACAAATATGCTCCTGAGCTGACTGCGCTGCTCAAAATACCTATTCACCATCCGCCGCCAGTTTTCCTGCTCTTTGAGGCTCACCTGGGCAAAGCCATAGCCGGGAAGGTCAGTAAACTGGATAAAGCCCGGCTCTTCCACCGTGTCGATCTTGTAGCGGATCAGGAAGAAATTGAGGAGGCGGGTCTTGCCTGGAGTGCCGGAGGTTTTGGCCAGTTTGTGATGCTCGGTGAGGAGGTTGATCAGGCTGGATTTGCCGACATTGCTACGCCCTGCAAAGGCAAATTCAGGATAGGCGGAAGCGGGATAATCAGCAGGATCAACCGCGCTTTTCACGTAGAAAGAGTCAACTATCCTAAGCATGGGTATAGATCACACTGCTGCGTTCGGATTCATGGATTTCCACTTCCCTGATCCGGGCAGCATAAGGCTTCAACCCCTCTGCCATTTTATCATAGATGATGCGGGCCAGATTTTCGGAACTGGGGTTTTGCCCGTCCAAGAGGGACAGATCGTTTAGATATTTGTGATCCATCTGCTCCAGGACGCCGCTCAGGATCTTTTTGATGATGCCGTAGTCCAGAGCCAGGCCGATATCATCCAGGGTCTCACAGGCGATGCCCACGCGCACTTTCCAATTGTGCCCATGGAGCTCAGAGCATGCTCCCTGATATCCGCGGAGACGGTGCGCTGCAGAAAAGTGGTCAGTAACATTGAGTAGATACATTTGTTCTCCTAAAAATACTTATTGCGGATGAAGATCACCACCAAAAGCACCGAGAGCAGCAGAGACAGCCCCATCACCACCAAAAAGGCATAGGGTTCGCTCTGCAGAGGAAGCTTCACATTCATGCCATAGATGCTGGCAATCAGGGTGGGCAGCGACAATATGATGGTCACTGAGGTCAAAAACTTCATCACTACATTCAGGTTGTTTGAGATCACTGAGGCAAAAGCGTCCATCATCCCGCTGAGGATGCTGCTATGGATATTGGCCATCTCAATGGCCTGCTTATTGTCGATGATCACATCCTCGATCATATCTTCTGCATCGGGGTCATTCTGCAGCCAGCGTGAACGCTGTAAGCGCTCCAGGAGGATTTCGTTGCTTTTGAGCGAGGTATTGAAGAAAACCAGGGATTTCTCCATCCGCAAGAGGCGGATCAGCTCTTTATTCCTCATGGATTGATGCAGTTCGTTTTCGATGTTGTTTGTGCGGCGGTTGATCTCTTTTAAGAATTTCAGAAAGTAGGTCGCCGTGCGCATACCGATACCCAGGATAAAGCTTTGCTGGGTGATGGCAAAAGGCCGATGCTTACCTTCCCGATATTGGGTGAGGATTTCATTGTCATAAAAAGACACCGTGATCACCTGGTTTTCCACCACGATGATCCCCAGCGGCGCAGTGCTAAAGGACACTTTGGCCGCACGATGCCGATAGTAGAGCGGCACACGCAGGATGATCAGCATGGCATCATCTTCATATTCCAGACGCGAGATCTCATCCGCATCCTGCAAGTCTGTGATAAAATCTTCGGGAAGCTGATATTGGGCAAGGACCTTATCCACCTCTTGGGGATCCGGGCTATCCAGATGCACCCAAAAAGCCTCTTCCAAGGTGATCGCCGGCACAAAGGTTTGTTCATGAACCTTAAAGTACTCGATCATCAGAGCCTCCCTTCATTTTTACTTGATTACCAGTCTATGAAAGGGGCGCATTTTTGGCAAGGGAAAAAGTGCAGAGCGAATTCCCCCAGCCCCGAGTCAGCAGCGTAAATGTGACAGGCATAGCCAGGCCGGAAGCTGCGTAACCCTGGCAGCTTTATGGGAAATTGATCTCGATCTCCTTGACTTCCGGATATTTCTTTAGATGCTCATGGATCTCTTCAGAGACGTTGTCCCGCCAGGTGTCAAAGGACATCATATTCAAATCGATCAGCACCTTACCATCGCTAAAGCCCACATACTTCACCATTTTCAGGCTCACGATGTCTTCGCCCGCCTGGGGATATATGATCTTCTTGAGTTCATCCAGGATGGTTTCTTTGCTAAAGTTTGGCACCTGCTTGAGTCCATGCTCGATCTCATAGTTTGAGATCGCTGTTTGCAGGGTATCTGCCGCCAGCACAGAGCAATGCACCTTCACAGGCGGAAGCCCGTCCAGGGCATCCATAGCGTCGCGCCAGGTGATCTTTTTGGCTTCATCCAGAGTCTTACCCTTGGCCAGATCCGTGATGATGGATGCGGTGGCGATATTGGACGCACAGCCGTAGGAAAGAAAGCTGATGTCTTCGATCTTTTTGGTCTTTTCATCTATCTTCAGATAGACCGTTACCTGATCCCCACAAGCGGGGCTTCCTTCGGTGGCGCTGGCATCGGGATTTTCCATCTTGCCCACGTTGTGAGGGTGCATAAAGTGGTCTAAAACTTTCTGTGAGTATTGCATTATTTCTCCTGATTTTTCATAGCGTTATATAGCGGACTACGCTGGCGCAATTCACGCGTGATTTCGGCGAGTTTATCCACCGCAAAGTCAAGCTGCTCTTTAGTATTATAGCGTGAGATGGTAAATTTCATCGAACCGTGAGACTGTACATGGTTTTTGCCGATCGCCATCAAGACATAGCTTGCCTTGAGCCCTTGCGAGGCACAGGCGGATCCGGTGGCCACCGTGATGCCGTGCATATCCAGCATCATCGTGATGGCTTCCCCTTCGATATAGTCGATGGAGACGTTGATATTATGCGGAGCGCGGCCTTCTCCGGGAGGGCCATTGAGCTCGATGTGGTCGATCTTTTCCTGCAATCTGCCCCAGAGATAATCTGAAAGCACCCTGAGCTGGGCAATGCTCCCCGGCAAATCCTGAAAGACCAGTTCAGCGGCTTTGGCAAATCCCGCGATTCCGGCTATCGGGAGCCCGCCGGTTTGCAGATTGTCTATTCTTTTTACACCATGGATAAGCTGCCCGATCTTGGTGCCCTTGCGCAGATAAAGAGCGCCGACCCCTTGCGGACCGTGGATCTTGTGGGCAGAGATCGCCATGCTATCGATCCCATAGTCATCCACATTCAGCGGCATCTTGCCATAGGCCTGTCCCGCATCCACATGGAGATAGATCTTATGCCCGGCTTCAGAGAGGATCTTGTGAATCTCTGCCAGGGGCTGGATCGTGCCCACCACATGGTTCACGGCGGTGGTCATAAAGAGGAAGGTATCCGGGCGAATCTCTGCCTTGAGCTGCTCCAGATCGATTTTTGCCTCACTGTCGGCGGGGAGATAGCTCAGCTCAAAGCCTTGTTTTTCCAGCCAGGCTGCATTGGTCAAAAGATCCGGATAATCCACCACAGAGCAGATCACGTGACCCCTTTTGGCCGCAGAGGCAATGCCCTTGATGGCGATATTGTTTGCCAGAGTGCCGCCTGATGTGAAGTGGATCTCATCAGCGCTGGCGCCCATTGAGCCCGCAATGATCTCTTTGAAGCCCTGGATGGCATCGTTTGAGCTTTCTCCGGTGCTGATAAAGCTGCCGGGGAACCAATACTTTTCACTAAAATAGGGCTGCATGGCCGTAAATACTTCCGGAGCCAGAGCGCTGGTTACGCAGTTGTCCAAATAGACTGATCCTGGTTTCATAGATTTTTCCTTTCCCAAATGTTTATGATATCTTGTAAGCTGTGCGATTGGAAGATTTCATCCAATTGACTCTCCAACTGGCTAAAAAAGGGCGACAAGCTGCACTCATCCCCCAAACAATACTTCAGTGATCGATTTTCGCAGGAAGTGGCATAGGATTTGTCACCGACAGCCTTCAGCAGATCCTGAAAACTGATATTTAGCGGATCCCTGGCCAATTCATAGCCTCCGGCGCTGCCGGCCGTGCTTTTCACCAGGCCTGCCGCTTTGAGAAGGGACAAAAGATGTTCGATAAACTTCTTGGGCAATTTCTGCTCATCACATATCTTTTGCGCAGAAATGTATCCCTCGCTGTATATCGCCAGCAGAGCACGCAGGGCATATTCTGTCTTGGTATTCACCGCCATCTTTTCTCCTTTTGGGGGCTATCTATTACTGTTCCCGTGAGCACTGCAGGGC
>CAZWUD010000101.1:0-5454 GCA_964637055.1 uncultured Candidatus Cloacimonadota bacterium | reverse complement strand
AATTCAGGATGCTCTCGATGACGTGACCCACAATAAACCTCAGTTTTCAGAAAAATCTATGTAGCCTTGAATGATAGCCTGATACAAAAGCTGACCGTGCAGCATGTATGCCCCCGGATTGTAATGCAAGAAATCTGTGGCGGACATCTGCCGGCTCTGCCAGGTGCGGATGCTTCCCGGCCCACCCATCACCGCGTGCAGATCCCACCAGGCCATATCGTTTTCCCGGGCATAAGTGCGGATGATTTCTTCGACACTGGCCAGATCAGGATTGATCTTGTCTTCTTTCAGTGAATCCGGAGGCAGGGTAAAGAGCACTGCCACATTGGGATTTGCCTGGGTCAGATGCTGCATAAAGCGCTCAAGATTTGCCTGCATCACTTCCTGGCAAAAGCTTCCCTGGGCGTCGTTTGTGCCCAAAGAGATAATGATCAGATCGGGACTGAGATATTTGATTTGATCAAAGAGCAGTCCTTGATCTGCCAAATTGTAAAATCCGGCTCCATTGACGCCGACGCTGTGGTAGAGCAATCCCGGTCGGCTATTCTCCAGACTGATCCCATAAAGTGCGTTTACGTCATTAGAAAGCTGCAATTCAAAACGCCTGACAGCTTCGGGCAAATGCAGACTGTGTATGCTGATATCTGCGTGGTTATCCCTCTGGATTCCCTTGACTGAGGGCTGTGGGGGCAGGGTGGCATCAGGATTTGCCAGGACCTTGACCAGGTCAAAACTGGGATCATTCTGGTAAAAGCAATTTGTCCGTATATCGAGCTTTGCAGGGCGTCTGAGCTTCAGAGTGTATCCGATAACGCTGCGGGGCTGCGTGATTCGCGAAAATGAACCGGTTGAAGATATCCGGTAGTCATCCGGCTGATTTGTCCCGATCAGGCGGTGGGGAAAGATCAAGCCGCGTCCTGAATTGCCAAAGTAGTTCTGCAAAGATTTACGGGCAGAACCACCGAAGAATCCGCTCTGAATGTGGGAATCTCCGATCTGGTAGATCACCACCTGCTCTCGCCTGCCACTGCGCAATTCCAGCAGTTTGTGATAAAAGGCTGTGAGTGCAGCTTGACCGTTGTGCAGATGATTCTCTTGCTGGTCGATAAAGTCGTAGTCTTTCAGATAGTCCTGGCCCTCCAAAAGCAGATAGAAGCTCTGGATAAATTCTTCCAAACTGTCCATATCCGGGGGATAGTCCTCTTCATAATCAGGTTCATCATTGCTGGAGGCAGCGTGGGTCAAAAGCCAGAAAAAGGAAAGCAGGATTACGATGAAAAGCAAGATTTTGCGTCCGATCACATTTCCTCCCTCAAAAAATCAAGAAAGAGATCGGCAATTTTCCGGGCGCCAAGCCGCGTAAAATGGGTGTGGTCCTTGCTTGCCAGAGCTGGATTTTGATTCACGAAATCCAGCATGGAATTGTATCCGCCCATCGCTTCATAGACATTCCAAAAGGCGCAGCCCGTCTCTTTGGCGATCTCACTTTGAGTCTGCACCAAAAGCGGGATATCCGGGGAGGTCACAAACCTGGTGCCCTCTTTCACGGATCGGTCATGCATGCTGGCCAATAGGATCGGCACCCCCGGGAGCGCTGATTTGATATGCTCAATGGTGCGGATCATCGCTGCTTTGTAATTGTCATAGTCTTCATTTGCCGGATCTGTGACATTGCCACCGTATTGCAGAACGACCAGATCGTAGGCCAGGCTGTTTTGAAAGGCGGAGAGCAGATCTTTGTGCATACGCTGAAAAAACATCCCAGAATAGCCCCGGATGGGGAAATTGTCCACATAGATACCGCTATCATCATCAAAGGTAAGGCCGTATAGCCTGATGGGATCATCGGCCTTAAATTCCAGCCGTAGAGCCTTACTGGGCGACGGAGGACTGAGATCCAGAATCTTCAGGCCATTACCCTGGCGGAGCCGGATCGTTTGAGCTTGCCCATTGTCATACGAGATTCTCACATAAGAACTATCGGAGGCATGGCTGTAATAAAGACGTATCTTGCGGAAACTACCAGCCCCGCCGGCGATATCCACTGCCCGATACTCGATCCAGGGGTCTTCATCCACATAGTGCCGATATTTACCATCCTCCGGCTCCTTGTGAGCCTCTAAAGAGTCTGCCTCTACATGCAAAGAATCACTGTCCAATAATGTGGAATCGGTGAAGAGCAGGCTGTCTGTCGGGGCTTTTTCCACAGGCTTCATGTCCAGATAATAAGGCCTGGGAATGAAGGTGTAGCCTGTGATGCCCAGGGAGATATGATTTTTATCTCTGGTCATAAAAGAGATGCTTTCCCAGTTCTTGGAAAAGCTGTGACGGATGCTTTGCCGGAAGCCCGCAACGATCGAGGTGATGGGGACCATACCCACGCCGTGCCCGCCATAACGGCTTTGCAGCTCATACCTCAGCGGGGCGGTGATCAGATCCCCCTCGATGATCGAATCGCTGAAATAGGCGATTCTGAGCCGGCGGGGAGTTTCGTGGGAGGCCGGCTGCGCTGTGCCAGGCTTGAGGGGATCTTTACCGGGCAGGGCTGGCATTGCCTTTAGCTTTTTGAGAAAAGGCTTGAGGGCACTTTGTCGCTGTCTCTGGACAGTCGGCTGCACTCGGCTGCTATCTGTCGGAGCGGGTTTTACAAGAACAGAAAACCACTGCATCTTGCGGATGGGGAAGAGGTCATTGCTGTATACCGGCAGCACCCAGGCCAAAAGTCCGGTCAAAACGGCTGCCAGGGCAAAGATCAGGGCCGGTTTCAGAAAGTCTCTATTCATCACGGCGAGGCCAGCTCATCCGCAGTTGCAAATATCTTTAGAGATCTTGTTTGATCTTTTTGATCAGGGCGGGTGTGTCCATTCTCAAAGCGGTAAAGAGCTCGGCGGAATCTCCGGATACAGGATAGTCTTCCACCCCGATACGCACCAGTTTTGCTGCAAATCCACCTGCTACAATGGCATCGGCAATGCTGCTTCCCAAGCCTCCGTTAACGCTATGATCCTCGATGCTGAAAATGGTGCCGCGTTTTACAGCGTTTTCCACCAGCCCCGCCTCTATATCCAGCGGGCTTGAGATGTTTATCAATTGCAAGAAAATGCCTTCTTCGCGGAGTGTATCCACTGCTTTGAGGGCTCTGCCAGTGAGGGTCCCGGTGACAAAGACGGTTCCCTGATCTCCCAATCTGAGGATATCGGCTTTTCCGTATTCATAGCAGTAATCCAAGTCAAAGAAGATCTCTCCTTCCTGATCCTTGATGATGGGCAGCTTGGAGCGTCCCATGGCCACGATATAGTTTCCGGGCTTATCAATCAGCCAGCGGATGATGCGATCGGTCTGATTGGCATCTGCCGGGCAGATGATTCTGGTATCAAAAAGATTGCGTACCAGAGATATATAGTCCACACATTGGTGTGTCTTGCCATCAGCGCCTACGTCTACACCCACGTGGGTCAGGATGGTTTTGAGATTAGTGTGATTGATGTCGTTCAAGCGCTGCATATTATAGACTTCTGCGATGCCAAAGACCCCGAAACCTGCCCAAAAGCACTGCGCTCCGGTGCTGGAGATGGCTCCACTCATCACGGCTGCATGATGCTCCATGATGCCGCTTTGCAAAAAGCGTCCGGGTAATGCCTCGGCAAATTCAGTGGTCTTCACGCTTCCGGCCAGGTCACAGTCAACCACCACGATGGGGGTTTTGCTGTCTTTATTCAGCTTTCCCAAGTCTGCAATGGCCTTTCCCCAGGCGCTACGGCAGTCACTCTCAGAAGTATAGAGGCTTGGCTTTCCAGGGAAAAGATCGAGGGGGGGGTGAAAGTCGACTGGCGCTGTCTGTGAGGTTGGCTTAAATTCTTCACGCAATTGCCGATACTTGGGCAGCTCAAAAGGCATGTCAAGCTCTTTAAGGGCTTCTTTGCACTGCTCTTCACTCAAAGTGGAACCGTGGTATTTTGCCTTGTTCTCCATAAAGCTGACGCCTTTGCCCATCACGGTGCGAGCCAGGATCATCACCGGTTTGGAGATGCTCTTGGCTTCCTCAAGAGTGCGCAAAACCTGATCAATGTCATGACCATTTACTTCCAGGACTTTCCAGCCGTCAGATTCCCAATTGTGCCGGATGCTTTGCGGCATCACATCAGAGATATTGCCGCAAATCTGCAGGCGGTTAAAATCCACAATCGCCGTGATGTTATCCAGTTTAAACTTAGCGGCAAAACGTCGGGCTTCGCTGATCTGCCCCTTCTGCTGTTCGCCATCACCCATCAGGACGTAGCAGTGGTTGTCGATGCCTTTAATCCTGGATGAGATGGCAAAACCGGTCGCTGCGGAAAGGCCTTGCCCCAGGTTTCCTGAGCTCCATTCCACACCTGGGACATCACGCTCGATATGCCCCTCATAGATACTGCCATATTTGCGGAATTGGCTGATAGCATCTTCCAGAGGGAAGTAACCTTGAATGCCCAGACAGCTATAAACCGCCGGGGAAATGTGGCCGATTGAGACCACCATCCTGTCCCTTTCGGACCAGGCGGGGTTCTGGGGATCGTGTTTCATGATGTTATAGATAGAGAGTAACACGTCAATGCTGGACATGGAGCCACCGGGATGGCCGCTGCCGGCAAGTGTGGTCATGTGAAGGATCGCTTGTCGGGCGATTTTCCCTTGCTGGGTGATCCGGGAAAGGAGATCAGATTTTGTCACTTTATTTACCTCTTGTTTGATTTTCTTCGCTTGTGTCTGTCATTGGTCCAAAACCAATTCTAAGCACACAGGCCAGACTATGTATCTGCCGCTGGGGTCAAGGAAAAAATGCTTGAGAGTCGGCCTTTCGGGGCGGTCAGAGCATGATGCAAAGTCCGCTTACCAGACAAAAAAGCCGGCAAAACCGGCTTGTGATATCAGAGTCGGCTCTTGCCGGTAAAACTCCTATTCTTCGTCGTCGTCGTCTTCCTCGGCCAAACTCGCAAAATGCTCGGTGAAGACTTCAGCGATTCTCTCATATTCTTCGTCATCTTCGATGATGCTCAGCTCAAGGCTGTCTTCCACTTCTTCAAAACGAAGCACATCGTATTCCATCGAACCCACTTCGGACAAAGCGATGTAATTCTGACCCTCGTGGCTGATGATGTCCAGAGCCACAAAGTCCTTTTGGCTGCCGTCTTCCATCTCAAGAGAGATGATTCTGGAATCGTCATCCATGTTATCGTCACCCTCAAAGTCGTGAACGTGTTCATCAGGATTTACTATATTTTTTTTCTCTGTCATGATTGTCTCCCATGATTTTTGGTCACAGTAATATAATGTGGCTATTCTGGCAAGATAAAAAAAAGCTATCGGCCATAAAGCTGATCTGGACACAAAAAATACGACCTGCCTCGGCAGATCGCAAAAAGTGGTGGAGCATAACGGGATCGAACCGTTGACCTCATGACTGCCAGTCATGCGCTC
>CAZWUD010000100.1:0-5503 GCA_964637055.1 uncultured Candidatus Cloacimonadota bacterium | reverse complement strand
ACGGTCAGCTTTTGTATCAGGGTATCATCCAAGGCTTCATAGACTTTTCTGAAAACTGAGGTTTATTGTGGGTCACGTCATCGAGAGCATCCTGAATTCCCTGAATTACGATCCGGCAAATCCACTGCTTTTCAATAGCGTTTTCTTCCTCTTTTTCTTCATCATTGTCACCCTGATTTATCCGTTGGTTGTAAAGCGTAGCAATAGCCGGGTCTGGTATCTGCTCCTGGTATCCCTGTATTTTTATTTCAAGACCAGCGGCATCTTTGTGATCCTGCTACTGGTCACCGCTTTGGTAAATTACGCTTTGGGTGCAGCCATCTATCGTGCGCATAGCAAAAATGCCAGGCGCGGCTGGCTGATCTTGAGCCTCTTGTGGAATCTCGGATCCTTAGGCTACTTCAAATACACAAACTTCATCATCAATACCATCAATCAGGTCTTTGGCGGTTCACTGCCTTTGATGGATATCTTCCTGCCGGTGGGGATCAGCTTTTTCACCTTCCAGACCTGGAGCTACACCCTGGATCTTTATTACAAAAAGATGGAGCCGGTAAAGAGTTTTCGGGATTTTGCCTTCTTCGTTTCTTTTTTCCCCCAACTCGTGGCCGGCCCCATTGTGAGGGCATCCTATTTTGTCCCTCAAATCCACAAAAAGCTGGAACTCTCCGAAGACACCATCGCCAGGGCTTTGGTGCTGATCTTTGCCGGCCTACTAAAAAAGGGGGTGATTGCGGACTACCTGTCCATCAATTTTGTGGATCGGGTCTTTGACAATCCCGCTCTCTTTTCCGGAATGGAAAATCTCTTTGGCGTATATGCCTATTCCTTGCAGATATACTGCGATTTCAGCGGATATTCAGATATCGCAATCGGGCTGGCATTGCTCTTAGGATTTCAGCTTCCGATCAATTTCAACAGCCCTTACAAAGCGAGCAGTATCACGGATTTTTGGCGCAGATGGCACATCTCCCTCTCCACCTGGCTGAGAGATTATCTCTACATTCCGCTGGGAGGAAACCGCAAGGGAAAGCCCCGGCAATATCTAAATCTCCTGGTGACCATGCTCCTGGGCGGACTCTGGCACGGAGCAAGCTGGAACTTTGTGTTTTGGGGAGCGCTGCATGGGATTGCGCTGATCTTTGACAAAGCCTGGCTATCGCTCAAACTTGCCCAAAACAAAGTGACCAAGATCTTCAGCACCATCATCACATTTCACTTTGTCTCTTTTGCCTGGATCTTCTTCCGCAGCCGCAGCTTTGAAAATGCCTGGCTGATGATCACCCGGATCTGCACAGCTTTCAACGCCCATCTATTCAAATTTTGGTTTGACGAATATCGCATGATAGCATATCTGATCATCATTGGCTTTTTGGCACATTGGCAACCGGACTCTTGGGAAAGATGCTATCAAGATCTATTACGCAGAATGCCCTGGCCCCTGCGCTCCCTGCTCATCGCTTTTGTGATCTGGATTCTCTTCCAAGCCAAAAGTGCTGAACTGCAACCCTTTATATACTTTCAGTTTTAGGAGGAACTATGCTACACTTGACACCTGCTTTACAAAACTATGCCTGGGGCTCACGGGTCTTTATCCAGAGCCTGCTCGGAATCACTGACGATGCCCCCCTGGCCGAGGCCTGGTATGGCGCTCACCCCAAAGCCACCTCCACTATTCAAGGACTTGCGCTTTATGGATTAATCGCCGCAGATCCCAGAGCCTGGTTAGGCAAAAAGAGTGGCGAGCTTCCCTATCTGCTCAAAATCCTGGCGGCGGATCAAGCGCTTTCCCTACAGGTACATCCCGATAAAGAGCAGGCCGAAGCCGGATTCAAGCGTGAAAACAAAGCGGGCATAGCCCTTGACAGCCCACAGCGAAATTACCGCGATCCAAATCACAAGCCTGAATTCATCCTGGCGCTCACAGATTTTGAGGCCATGTGCGGCATTCGTGATTTCCCGCAGATAGTGGAGATCTTCAGCGCTCTGGGTTTTGACTCATTCTTTTTCTCGTTTCCGCCTTTTGCCCAAAATCCCACGTTTGCCACCTTCAAAAAACTCTATCAAGAGATACTGATAAATAGCGAAATCCCGGGCTTATCAGCACATATCCGTGAGCTTAGCTCTTCGGAAAGATACAATAAAGAACTGCGAGCCATTCAGAGACTGAACAGACTGCATCCTACGGATCGTACCGTCCTGGCCCCGGCCTTTATGAACCTCATCACTCTAAGGCCAAATCAGGGCATGCATCTCTCGGCGGGGATACCACACGCTTATCTAAAGGGAAGCGGCATTGAGATCATGGCCAATAGTGACAACGTGTTACGAGCCGGACTCACCCCCAAACATATCGACCCCGATGAGCTGCTCAAGATAGTAAATCTACAGCCTTTTATGCCTGATATTTTGTCTTTAGAACTTAAGGCCAATAAGCTGATCAGCTACGGGGCAAAAGTTCCTGATTTTCACCTGCGAAGGTTGGTTCTCTCTGGCGAATACACCCTACCTCGGCTTCCCGGAGCGCGCATCTTACTCTGCCTTGCCGGAAATGCCGAGCTCAGTCAGGAACACAAAATCAGCCTGAGCAAAGGCCAGAGCATCATCCTGGCAGATTGTGAACAAGGTATCACTTTTACCGGAGACGCAGATATCATCATTGCTTCACGTGGATAAGGTGCTTTTGTAATCCATCCTGAGGGGTGAAGTGGAGGATTCATCCTGCAATATCTACTGCTCATCTTGCCTCTCTATAGTCCGCCGACCTTTGCCTCCCGATTCTTGACATCAAGACTGTCCTGGTTTCATCTCACGATCCTCGTTTCTCCACACGATGATAGTGCGATGATCACCCAAGATACCCGCCTTAAATCATTGGGGAAGAATGAGCCTGCCTGCAAAGTGCAAGTAATTTTGAAGGATCGCCCGTAAGCCCTTGATATAAATCAAGTTGTAGCCCTATTTATGCTCTGATTGCTTATGAAGGTCCGCTCATCGTCTATGCAGGTAAATTTTGAGATTGACTAAATAACGGACTTTGATAGAATGGATTGTAATGGAATAAAAAAATGAAAATCTGGAGGAAAGATGAAAAAAGCCGTTGTAGTGTGCGCTAAACGCAGCGCCGTCGGTAATTTTGGCGGAGTGTTTAAAAATGTATCCGCCGTGGATTTGGGAGTTCACACTCTCAAAGCTATTTTTGAAGAGACCAAGGTCTCCCCTGAAGCCATCGATGAAGTGATCATCGGAAATGTGTGCGGAACCGGACTGGGACAAAACGTCTCACGTCAGATCAGCATACACTCCGGAATTCCGAATCACATCCCCGCTTACACCGTGAATAAGGTTTGCGGAAGCGGCATGAAGGCCATCGCCCTGGCCACAATGATGATCCAGGCCGGTGAAGCCGAGATCATAGTGGCCGGTGGCACCGAAAATATGAGTCAGATTCCCTACGCGCTGAAAGATGCACGTTGGGGCGCTCGTATGGGTGATAAGAACATGGTCGATCTGATGATCCGCGATGGTCTGTCTGATATCTTCAACGACTATCACATGGGTATGACGGCCGAAAATCTGGCTGATCAGTTTGGTATCAGCCGCGAAGAGCAGGATAGATTTTCCACTATCTCGCAAAATCGCACTGAAGCTGCCCAAAAAGCAGGTAAATTTGCCGATGAGATAGTGCCCATCACCATTCCGCAACGCAGAGGCGATCCTATCGTGGTTGACAAAGATGAGATGCCCCGCGCTGGCGTGACCGTTGAAGGGCTGGGCAAGCTCCGTCCCGCTTTCAAAAAAGACGGAACCGTGACGGCCGGAAGCAGCAGCGGAATCAACGATGGAGCGGCTTTATTGCTCATGATGAGTGAAGACAAGGCCAAAGAGCTGGGGCTGAAACCTCTGGCATACTTTATCGACACCGCATCAGCAGGTGTGGATCCCGCCATCATGGGCTATGGACCTGTACCAGCCATCAAAAAAGTCCTGCAGAAAAGCGGATGGGCTTTGGGTGATGTCGAACTCGCAGAACTTAACGAAGCTTTTGCCTCACAATCTCTTTCCGTGCTCAAGGGCCTGGAAAAAGAAAACGTGGGCAAACTTAATCCTGATATAGTAAACGTCAACGGCGGAGCCATCGCTATCGGTCACCCCATTGGAGCCAGCGGAGCTCGCATCATCGTGACCCTTTTGCATGAAATGAAACGTCGTGGCAACAAGAAAGGTCTCGCCGCCCTTTGCATTGGTGGCGGAATGGGAATCGCATCATTATGGGAGATGAAATAATCATGGCAAAAAAACTGAAACTCGACAAAAGCATGGCAATGTATGAGGAAGGGCTGAAGCTCGTTCCTGGTGCAGTGGCCGGAATTCGCAGACCCTACAACTTTGTGCAGGGTGAGTACCCGATATTTTTTGAGCACGGCAAGGGTGGACGCATCACCGACGTTGATGGCAACGAATACATAGATTATCTGTGTGCCTACGGCCCCATCATCATTGGTTATCGTGAGGAAGAGATCGACCAGGCAGTGCAAAAGCAGATCAATGAGAAAGGCTTTTGCTTTTCCCTGACCCAGCCTCTGCAAAACGAACTGGTACGCGTTCTCAGAGACATCATTCCATCATGTGAGATGGCATCCCTGGTGAAAACCGGAAGTGACGCCACCACAATCGCCATCAGAGTGGCCAGAGCCTGCACCGGCAAGACCAAGATAGCTCGCTGTGGTTATCACGGCTGGCATGACTGGTGTGTGGAAGTAAAAGGCGGAATTCCTGAAAAATTCTATGAGGATACCCTGGAATTTGCTTACAATGACATTGATGAGCTCGAAGAATTGCTCAAAAATAACAAAGGCGAGATGGCCGGCATCATCATCACTCCGGTGGGACACCCTCTGGCAGCACCGGTAGTAATGCCCAAACCCGGATATCTGGAAGCTGTGCGCAAATTGGCAGATGAGCATGAATGCCTGCTGATCTTTGATGAAATTCGCAGCGGATTCCGTGTAGCTCTGGGCGGTGCTCAGGAGTATTTTGGAGTCACTCCGGACCTCTCTACACTTGGCAAAGCCATGGCCAATGGATACGCCATTGCAGCACTGGTCGGAAAAGAAAAGTATATGAAGGTATTGGCAGACAATGTCTTCCTTTCTTCCACATTCTTCCCGAATAGTGACAGCATCACGGCCGCACTCAAGACCATCGAAATCCTCCAGCGCGACAAGATGCTGGATGTGGTCGCTGCTAAAGGCAATAAATTTGCCGCAGACGTGCAAAAGGTGATCGATGAATCCGGACTTCCCGTGGAATTTAGCGGGGCGCCCACGATGCCCTTCATTACCTTTAATAGAGATGACACCGGACTCTACAAAAAACTCAGAGTGGAGTTTTATACCCAGCTCATCCGCAGAAAGGTATTCCTGCAGCCTTACCACCATGGTTATATCTGCTATCGTCATACCGACGAGGATCTGGCCTACACGGTTAATGCCATCAAGGA
>CAZWUD010000099.1:0-5535 GCA_964637055.1 uncultured Candidatus Cloacimonadota bacterium | reverse complement strand
GACCTTGATGACTTCTGCCATCAGCTTTACGCCGTCCAGATCGATATAGCAGATCTCGTTTTGCGAAACAGGACCTGAGACTTCGACCTGGACCAGGTTTTCGATAATTGCTTTTACTACGCCTTTAGTCATCCTTACCTTCTATTTTTGCTTTATTCTTATATTAAAATCTTCGGGGAAGCTGAAACTGTTTCCCAGCTTGTTCAGAGTATCGTGAAATACTTCTCTGCCCAGTTTGGCATCGGCCTTTTGCCAGCGGTTGATGATGCGAATCTTGGTGTAATAGCCCAGGATGCGGTCGATATTGAAGTATTCAAAGAAGTTCTGCTCATCGATCCATTTGTTGCGCAAAACGTCGTAACCGCGTTCCCGATAGAGGATGTCGTTTTGCTCCCAGATGCGCATGATATTGTCAAAAAGCGGATGATCCTTGCCCAAGCCAAAGTCGGCAGCATGGCTCTTGGTCAGATTCACCGTGGTGTCATCATGTCCGATCAAGTATCGGGCAAACTCCACCTCGTGCTTGCGTCCGTTGATGGCGGCAAGGATGTTTTTTATGTTGCGCTCCAGCTCAAAGAACTCCCGGAAAAACTTGTTGGGATGATCTTTGCTGTAGTCAAAAAAAGCGGTCAATAGCCTGTGTTCTGCCTCCGCCTGCTCAGGGGGGTCTTCCTGGGCCAAAATGGGAAGAATGGTCTCGGCCACAAAGCCGGGAATCTGAGCAAATTCATCCGGTGTCTTCAGCGACTGATTGTCCGGCTTGTGCCGCAGGAAGCTCAGATATTCTTTCCAATAATCCGGGTCGTAAAGCCCTTCAGGATCCGGCTCCTTTTCCTTTTTGTAAAGCACATTGAGGAGATTGTCCAGATCAGACAAGATCTGCATATGCCCCAAGAGCCGGAAGTCCGCCACGCTGAGCTGCTCACGAGCCTGCTCGCGAAAGCCTTCCGGACTGATGGCCAACTTGCTGTCATCGATAGACACCGTGGGCAAGCCGGCGATAAAGTAATAGTACTGCTTAGCCATCATCAGCTTTCAAAGAGGATTTTGGCAGTGCGTGGGCGCAAGTAATTTTTGAAAAGCTGGGCAAAGTCTTCATCTGTGAAGCTGATCTTATAGCCGCCCTCAATGGGGGAGATGGTGAATCCGGCCTTGATCTGCGGGCTAAAGTCGATCTTGAGCTTGCCCTCAAAATTTGTCTTCAGAGAAGCTAAAAAAGCCTGGTCGAGCTTATCTTTGAGACCCTCAGAGATATTGATTCCCGCATCTGCTTCCTTCCATGATACCAGCGCTTCCTTGATCAGACTTTTCACAAATTCCACATCTGTAAAGCTGGCCTGGCTGGATTCATCAATGGCCACATTCAGCACCAGGTCAGTGATCTTTTGCTTTAGGACACTGATGGAATGATTGCCTGCCATTTTCAGATCACCTTCGGTATTCTTTTTCAGTTCTTGGGCCTGTTTCTTGGCATCTGCGATCTCTTTTTCTGCCTTTGCCTGAGCATCATCAATCAGCTTTTTGGCATCAGCTTTTGCTTTTTCGAGGATCTTTTCTGCTTCGGCGCTTGCCTTGGCTACGCCTTCATCATAGACTTTTGTCAAAAGGTTTTGCAACTGGTCGCTCATATTTCTCTCCGGTGATTTGTTCTTTGTGCCAAAGAGTGCCCATATGCTTTTTTTGTCAAATAGTTTATCAGCAATCCGCATCTACCTCCTCAAGAGCAAAGACCTACAGAGCCGAGAGCCAAATCCCGCCTTGTAGTAAAGGATTGGAGCCTCACCCGCTATTTCTTCAGATGTTCATGCAGAAAGTCGTGATATTCCTCATTGCCAAAGACCAGCTCGTCGTGTGTTCCCTTCTGGACTCTTCCTTCAGAATTGATGAAAAGCACAGTGTCCACATAACGCAGGGTCGAAAGCCTATGAGAGATCACGATCGCCGCTGTGTCCGGATAGTCAAGCTCGATTGCTTGCCAGAGTTTTTCTTCATTCTCGGCATCCAGCGAGGCCGTGATGTCGTCCAGGATCAACAGCTTGGGGCGCTTGATCAGGGCTCTGGCGATAGTGATGCGTTGCTTTTGCCCGCCGGAAACCCCCAGGCCACGCTGGCCTACAGTGGTCTTATCCTGAAGGGGGAATGCAGAGATTTCGCCCTTCATCTGCGAAGCTCGTAAAGCCAATTGATATTCATCCTCAGAAGCATCTTCATTTGCCAACATGATGTTTTCCCGGATGGTGCCGTTAAAGAGTGAGGGCTCTTGAGGCACGAATGCCACCACATCACGCAGATGCTTGATGTTTATCTTTTCCAGATCGATTCCGCTGAAACATATCTTGCCGGCATCAGGCTTGACCAAAGCCAGGATCAGGTTTGCGATCGTAGTCTTACCACTGCCTGTGGCTCCCAGGATCAGCATCTTCTCTTTGGGCTTCAGCTCAAAGGAGATATCCTTGAGGATGGTCTCGGATTTTTCCGGATAGCCGCAATGAACTCCCTCAAATCTCAAGCCTTCAAAGCTGCTGACCGGAGTGCCGGTCTCAGTCTCCGGATTGAAAGTTTCGTAGTCTTTCATATCTTCCAGACGGTCGATATTCACAAAGGCCTGCTTGCCTGAGACAAAGAGCTGGGGCAGATCCAATAGCGGATAGATCATCATTGAGAGATAGGTATAGAAAAGGAAGAAGGTCCCCACCGTGATCTCTCCTTTCACGGCCATGTATCCGCCAAACATGATCACGCCGATCTGAGCAAAATAGTCTATATATTGGTAGATGAGGTTCAGCACTGCATTGAGCTTTACCACGCTCATCTCTGTCTTAAAACGCTTGCCCAGTGCCAGATCAAAGAAACGGTTGTATTTATCTTCACTCACAAAGGATTTCACGATCCGGATTCCCGAAAAGCTCATCTCAAGCTGGTTGTTGATGTTTGAGATAGCTCTTTGATTCCGCTCGAAATTTGTATATAGCTTTTCGCTGGTAAAGTAAAAGACCACCATCATCAAGGGAAGCGGGGCGATGGAGAGCAGGGTCAGCTTTACATTAATGCTAAACATCACGATCAGGGAAAACATGATCAGCGAGAATGAATTGAAGGCACGGAAGATCCCGCTACCCAGGAACCAGGAGATTTTGGGGTATTCAGAGAGGTCGTCCGTGAGCCGCGTCACGATGTCTCCACTGCGGTATTTCTGGAAGAAGCGATAGTCCTTTTTGGAAATATGCTTGAAATATAGCATCCTGAGGCTGTGCTCAAAGCGGAGATTTACCCAGGCCCGGAAGCAGGGATAAAAGCCGGTGAGAAATTGGGCTGCACCGATCACCAAAAATAGCATCAGGACGCGATTCACTTCCACCATGGGAGTGGGATAGGCATCAGGATTTGCCAGCACATCACGTAAGAGGTCGATCATGCGCTTGAATGCATAAGGATAAGCGATCTGAACCGCTGAGGAGGCCAAAGTGAAGATCACCATGATCAGCACAAAATACTTTTGCGCCTTATATTGAGTGAAGATCCAGCGAATATGCTTATTCATCTTCACCTCCCAAGAGCTGCAATTTCACTAGCTTGCGGTAGCCTTCGCTTTCACGCATCAAGGTCTGATGATCACCGCGGGCGATGATCTCTCCCTCGCTAAAATAGAGAATCTCATCGGCATCCAATACAGATGTCAGCCTGTGCGCCACGATCACCATGGTCTTGTTTGAAAAGACTCTGTTCATGGTTCTCTGGATTCGGGCTTCGGTCTGAGGATCGATCGAGGCGGTGGCTTCATCCATGATGATGATCTCAGAATTGAAGGCCAGTGCCCGCGCAAAAGAGATCAATTGCTTTTCGCCCTGAGATACGTTTTGTCCCCGCTCGGCCAGCTCGGTATCGATTCCTTCGGGCAGGGCTTTGATAAAGTCATCCAATTGCACGATGGAGATGGCGGAATCCACTTCCTGACTGCTCACGTTGTCATTGTACACGCGCACGTTTTCCAGAATCGGACCGGGGAAGAGGAATATATCCTGCAGGATGAGACCGATCTTCCGCCGCCAGGCTCTGAAGTCCAGTGACTTCATCGGCACTCCATCGATCAGCACATTGCCCTTTTGCACGTGGTAAAAACCGCAGAGCAGGCTGATGGTGGTGGATTTTCCACTGCCTGAGGCTCCCACCATTGCGATCTTCTTACCTATGGGAATTTCGAAGGAAACGTCTTTTAAGACCCAATCCTCATCCTCATAGGCAAAGCTGACATTCTCAAATCTGATCTCCTCTTCAAAAGTGGGCTGAATTTTCCCCGTGAAGGTCTCATCTTCTGTGCTGAGTTCGGTGAGCTCCAGGATGCGTTTCAGGGAGACAAAGCTGCGCTGCATCTGCATAAAGTTTTCACTGAGATGCATCAAGGGCCAGATCATGCGGTGGATGTATTGGATAAAGACGATCAGTGTGCCCAGGGTCGCCACTCCGGCGATGATTTTGGGTGCGGTGAGCATGATCACGATGACCACAAAGAGCACGTTGAAGATAAACATAAAAAAGCTCTGAGTGCCATATTCGATGAAACTGGTCTTGATTTCGGTGTGTTGCTTATCTTTGGAAGCACGCGCGAGATCAGATATAATGCGCTGCTCTTGATTCAAAGCCTGAATCATCTGCATGCCCTGCACATAGTCTGTGATCTTGGCAGAGATCACGGCATATTTTTCCCTGATCTGGCGGAAGAACTTGGTGATGTGTTTGAAGACAAAGGAATAGATCACAATGCTCACCACGACGATCGGCATGATATATATGGTGGTTTGCCAGTCACGATACATCAAAACGGCAAAGACCCCCATAAAGAAGACCAGATTGCCGATAATAGTGATGGAAAGCTCGCTAAAGAGAACTTTCACGCGCTCAGCGTCACTCTCCACACGGGCGATGAGCTCACCCACTGGCTGTTTATTGAACCAGCCTACCGGAAGCCTCAAAAGATGGCTAAAGACCTTTGCCTTAAAATTTGTGATGATTTTGATGCCCAGACGGCTAAGCAACACGATCTGCAGATAGGACAAAAGACCCGATACCAATACAACAGCGATGAACATAAAACCATAGCGAAACATCTCGGTCATATCCTGATTTGGGATGCTTTCATCGATGATCAATGCCAAAATCAGCGGATCCACCAGCCTCAGGGCCGAGGTGACCAGCATTGCCATCAATCCAAAGATAAGCAAGCCCTTATCCTTTCTGATGAAGGGATAAACAAGTTTCAGGTAGTATGAGATTTTGAACTTTTGTTTTGCCATTATGCTGTACCCTTAATATATATCAGGTGCGGCCGCGAAAGATAAAATCAATTTCATGGATGCTTTCGAGACTGACTTGATTTTTGAAATCAGATCTGTTGCTAGGCATCGCAGGGAGTCTGACCGGCCTTATCTGTGAAAGCCGGGACCAGACATCATTTGCGCGCCAATAACAGGTTTAGTCAATAAACAATGGTCGGGATGAGAGGATTTGAACCTCCGACTTCTCGGTCCCGAACCGAGC
>CAZWUD010000098.1:0-5636 GCA_964637055.1 uncultured Candidatus Cloacimonadota bacterium | reverse complement strand
AAACTCTCCATCATTGTTAAATGATTAGAACTGACAAGAGCTTCTTTCTCACATTTTCTCTATAGCACTCTATAAACTTGTAAAAGAACTTTTTCCCCGCTCATGCCGAGCAGGTTTTGCCACTTTCTCAGATAAGCCAAATCTGTCAATACATATTTTTGGCTCTTTTAGCTTTCAAATGACATTGATTATGCCTATATGCTTTTATCCAGATCATATATGAAATGTGAAATTAATTGTAATAAACTCAATAACTGGAGTTTTTTCCTTACAAAGCTCCTGTTTATGCTGTCTTTTGCGACTGCCGATCGGTCTCGAATCCTTTGAATCGGGTTTGTCTGGAGATCATCCCACGATGCTCCCCTATGGGGACGAAGAACTTGAGATGAACCCAAGATAGAACTGATAGAGATTACTGGGCGCCACCCAAGATCTCAAGAAGAAATCATCCATCATTATGGATCTGAAAAGGAGGGAAATGCCTGGGATGACGGGTTTGAGGGGGATAAAGAAAGATCCCTGATTATACTGAGATCGTCCGCACTCAGTGTTTTGTCCGGATTTGCTTGGCTCTGTATGTATAGGCTTTTTGCACTGGTAGCATGTAAAGAAATGCGTGGGCGTTTGAGCTGAAGCAACCGGTTTCATCCAGTGCCTTGGTGATGGCCGGCACCTGAGTGGTGGGCACGATCATCTTGCATTGCTCCCGGATGTAGCGTCTCACTTCGAGATTTTCGTCCAATCTGGAGTAGCGAATTTTGCAGACCGTGGCTCCCGGAGCACCGCTGCTCATTGCGGCTTCGATGAGATCCAGGCCACTTCCTTCTTCGCAGATCAGGTTCAATTCGCTGAGCTGGGTAAGGTATTCCCGGCGCCTTGGAATTCCAAGCTCCAGGCTGGATTTTCGCCATTCCATGCCATTCTTCAGGGAATCTATGGCGGACACCATTTGTTCCACGCTTGCGGGTTGATCGGTACTGTTGCGAGAAATTTTGGTATTTACTATTCCCTGGGTCAGCGGATACACATAAGCTATTCCCCGTCCTGCCTCAGTCAGTTTGCCTTCAGATATAAACAGCTCCAGAACGGGATTGGCGTCATGCTTGCTGAGCAAGAGGTTGATGATTTCTTTTTCCGGAGGGATGGTAATGCGCAAGAGCCCCAGTTTGTCCCGAGCACCGGAGCCTTCCCCATATGTGCTTACCGGCACACTTACTCCATAGTTCAAAGATATCCGCGCAAGCTTGTCTCCTTCACCCCGCTGAACGATGCATGAAATACCCACCAATTGACGAAAAAAGTTATCTCGATTTTTGTCTTTGAAATGGATCTCATGCGGAATATCGTATTTGGGGTGTTGGCGCAGAATATCTGTCTCGTAACTGTAGATGCTCCCCTTGCCTGGCATTCGGAGATCATATTTTTTGGCGATGTAGCTTAGAACAGAGTTTTCATTCTCTGCATTCGTAAAAAAGCTGATGATTTCCACAGGGTAGCTCACCAAGGCTCGGTGACTGAAGAAATTTGAGAAGCTGATGTTTTTATCCAGCAAGGAATTTCTACCGACTTCGGTAAAAAGCTGGCGCAGCCCGAGAGCAAAGAGATCATCCGTGATGGATTTTGAGATTTGTTTGGGGATGATTAAGGTTATTTTACTGTGTTTCATAAGGCCAACTCTTCCGCTGACATCTTATTTGAGTCTAGCTCGTATTCGCGTAGAAACATTCTACGTCTGTAATTCACTATTAAACCCATGCCCAATACTGATATGATGGGGCAAGCTGAGGCCAGAGCGAGGATTCCAAAGCCTTCCACTGCACCCACCCGGCTACTGATTCCCAAGCCCATGGAAAGCACAAGAGGGACAGTGATCGGACCGGTGGTCACTCCTGCACTATCCCAACCGATATTTACAAATTCTTCTGTGGAAAAATGCGTGAACACCAAAAGCAGCAGATATAGGGGGGCCAAGAGCCAGAATAGAGGCAGATTCCAGATGATTTTTACCAGTCCGAGCATGATGCCGGATCCCACGCCTATGGCCACCGATTGGATGAGCACAGTCTTGCGGAAAGCACCAACGGTGATGTCCTCCACGGTAAGTCCCAAAGCGTTTAGAGCCGGTTCTGCAATTGTAGCGCTGTAGCCCATAAAAAAGGAAAACAGCAAAACAACGAGAATTCCTGCAAGACTTCTGTTACCCTTGCCAAATAGCGGACCACGTTGGGGGACATATCTGTAAACCTCGGTAGCAGGATCGTGGTTTTCGGATTTATAGGGTACGGAAAGGACTTTGCCTTCGTCCTCATAATAAAAGAAACTGTGACGGCTGCCATCGGGACTGACTGCTGTATTTATCACGCTTTCATCAAAATTGTGAATCACCTTTTGCTTTTCGGGAATTTCCATAGTGGTGAAAGATACCGGAAGATTGGATCCCACCTGATCTCCGACCTTGGAGAGTCCCAATTCTATACCCCCACCGAAGATTGCCATGCCAATCACCGCAAAAGCAAGACCCAGAAAGATCTCATCGGCTCGCCCGAGACGCTCCCGCAAAACCAGGTAAAGCACGCCCATCAGGAAGATTGAGAGGGGGACGATGGCGCGGACTGCATTCAGTATATTGCGCTTCAGATATCCGCCCATACCCACGCCTTGTAGATTGTTATCCCCACCGAAGACGGAATCGGTGTTTCCGGTAAACAGAGCTTGGTGACGGGACTTCAAGTCATCAGAGCCATTTTGCAATAACCAAATGCCAAAAGCCTTTTGACTGCCAAACACCGCCCTTATCCGCGCTTCATCTTCTCCCAGCTCGCGAACGTAATTCATCAGAGCAGCTTTATCACCACCGAAGGCCTGGACCTGGGCATCAAAACTGGCCAAACGCAGGGCGTAATCCCGCATGCCCTGTTCATCTTTAAAGAGATAAGTGCTTTGCTGGTTATCAGGAGAAAAAAACTGCAGGTCTGTGGACGGAGGCGGAACTCTGAAAGAGTATAGGATACCCAAAGTCAACACCACAATCACCGGCACCAGTGATGCCATTGTAACCACGCCAAAGCCACCTTCGGTCTTATCTCCGCCGCGATTTGCCACGTGGCTGACTCCGATGCCCAAAGCCAGCACCAGGGGAACTGTCACGGGTCCGGTGGTAACTCCACCGCAATCCCAGGCAAGTCCCAATAGTGGCCTTAGATTGGGGTTTATATAAGCATAGAGAGAAAGGCCCAAAAGCAGGCTAATCATTATGTATATATATGGTTTAAGCGAGTGTCCTCTCAAAAATCTGTACATACCCAAGACCAGCGCTATTCCCACGCCAATGCCAACTGCGGCAACCAGATGGGACGCATATTTATTCAGAAAAAGAAAGAGAAGCGGAGCCTGCCAGGCCACTATACTGCTACCCGCTGCTTTTAAAACCCCGATGGCGGGTTCGGCAAAAGTAGCACCGATCCCTAAAATAAAGGCAATGATCAGGATGCTTGCCACTCTAGCTTTTTGAGGAAGCCATATGCCGATCTCCTCACCCATGGGCATGATGCCCAACAGAAGACCTTCCATAAAGAAGCTGAGCCCCACCACAACCGACACCATCCCCAAGGCAATAATAGATGCATCAAGAATCGGAATACCCAATACTATGCTCTGAAACAAAAGCAGATATAGGATGATTCCAGCCACAGCTTTGATCTGCTCTGTAATCTTTTTACGGACATAGCGCAGAATCATGTTGATCGCTTCTTTATTGCTAACTTTGTACCTTTGATGAGAAGGTTTTCGGCGCTTCATCTTAAGTCCCCTTGTGAACTAATGTATTCTTGTGTGTTCAGGCTTCAATTTCCACAAACTGTGTCTGTCACTACTATACAAACATCGCTTTGCTGTCAAGGCTTTTAGCCCAGAGCAGTAAATTCAGGATAAGTGATGAATGTGAAATTGCAGTACAAGCGGTAGTTATGTGATCTCGCATCTACTCCATATAAAAGAAGATGGGTTGATCTGATCTCATGGCATCAGATAGCGCTGCCAATAGCTCAGCCAGCGATCGTTGTCCTGAAAAATATCCTCGGGCTTTATCTGGCTGCGGCGCATCCAGGGAGAAAGCGGTACGTCGCTGAATGCGGGAGGCAACATGGTCTTGCGGTTCACCGGAAAGAGCCCCAGTTTGTAGGTGATGAGCTTCTGGGCTGAGGGGCTGAGGACAAAGTCTATAAAGGCGGCTGCCAATGCAAGATTAGCCGCCGATTTGTGCAGGCCCATGCATTCGGTATAAAGATAGCTTCCCTCGTCAAAGAGGACAAAATCCAGGACTGCGGAATCTGGATAGATCTCTTTTTGCCAGGCAGGCCAGGTGGAGAGGCCGATCATCAGGGAGTTCTCGCCGCTTTTCAGCGAATTGAGCGCATCTGAGTGATGAGGATATTGCCGGCTTACGTTTTTGCGCAAAGCGCGGAGAGCCTGGGTGTAGCCGCTGGTGCCAAAGAGAGAGATGATCCAATGTATCTCGGCAAGGCCGGGGCCAGAGAGATCGGGATCTAGGATCGCCATCTGCCTCAAGAATCGGGCATCCTGCAATTCCCCGAAAGAGGAGGGAGGGTCATCCAACATCTTAGTATTGTAAACCAGGCTGAGATGAGAAAAGCCGTATGGGATCAAACGGGATGAATTGCCCTCGGTGCGCTGCCCGGAGAGATCCTCTGCATTCGCGGGTGAGTATGGCAAAAAGTAGCCCGTCAGGCTATCTGCCGCCACAAAGGAGCTTGGCAAACCAAAGACTATATCGGCCTTGATGCTATCCTTGATGACCGCTGAGATCATCTGATTGACATCATCAAAGAGGCTGAGCTCGATCAGACAATTCTGCTGCTTTTCAAAGTCATCGATCAGCACTGCTTCCAGACCGGAACTATAGAAGTCCTGCGTGGCAAAGATCCTCAAAATGCCTTGTGAGCCGCGGTTTACGGCATCTGGGTCAGCTTCTGCCCGGGGTCCGCAGGCCATGAGTAATAAGAGCCCAAAGAGCAGGAATCGCCGCATCTTACATGGACCCAAATAGCATCCAGGCCACGATGAAATCCATGATCAGGATGGTGACGGAGCTATAGACCACCGTCTGAGTGGTGGATCTGCCCACACCCTCGGCTCCGCCATAGCTGCGGTCTCCAAAATAGCAGGCCAGCGAAGTGATGATAAAGCCAAATACTATGGATTTCAAGAGTCCGCTCCACAGATCAAAAGGCTCAAAATAGGCTCTCATATTGGAAAAAAAGGTGTGGTAGTGCAGCCCGTAACGTATGTAGGAAAAGTACCAGGCACAGATGATGCTGACGGCATTTGCAAAGATCGTGATCAAGGGAAAGGTGATCATGCCGGCCAGAATTCGCGGCATATAGAGAAACTCATGCACATTGATATTCATGCTGTGCAGGGCGTCTATCTGCTCGCTGACCTTCATCGTGCCGATCTCCGCCGCCATGGCCGCCCCGATCTTGCCTGTCAAAACCAGGCCGGTGAGCACCGGGGCCAGCTCGATCATGGTCGATTTGCCGATCAGGACACTGAGGAGATTCAGCGGGATATAGCCCTTGGATTGATAAACCGCCTGCAAAGCGGTGACCAGGCCGGTG
>CAZWUD010000097.1:0-5703 GCA_964637055.1 uncultured Candidatus Cloacimonadota bacterium | reverse complement strand
CTTTACAGTAGTTTGGGTCAACCGTCATTCTTGGCATGGTTGTACTCCTTAAGACGTATTTTTCTATGAAGTGATATGAGCACGAGCGGCGTCTTTCTGTCAACTTATTTTCCGGGTTTTGCTTTTTTTGATTCTCGATAAGAGCTGCCCGTCAGCTCTGACTATCACAAAAGCTTGAGCAGCCCGGCAAATCTTGCTGAGGCGGGCAAAAAGCTATTGACACAAGAGCGCTTCCCGATAAAGATGCCGGGAGTGCAGCGAGCTGCATCTGAATACCAACAATCTAAGGAAGGAATACATGGAAGATAACAAAGTGATCTATTCGATGGCCGGAGTGGGCAAGGTGGTGGATGGCAATCGCCACATACTCAAGGATATATATCTGGGCTATTACTATGGTGCCAAGATCGGAGTCGTGGGGCTGAACGGCTCTGGCAAAAGCACTCTGCTGAAGATCATGGCCGGATTGGACAAGGACTATATCGGCGAGGTCGCCATGTCCAAAGGCTATACTATCGGCTATCTGGAACAGGATCCGCAATTGGACCCCGAGGCCACCGTGCTTTCTGTGGTTCAGGAAGCGGCTCAGGACACCATGGCGCTTTTACAGCGCTACGAAGAGATTAATGAGAAATTTGCCGAACCGATGTCCGATGGTGAGATGGACGCACTGCTTCAGGAACAGGGCAAGGTGCAGGATCAATTGGATGCGACCAATGCCTGGGATCTGGATAGCAGATTGGAACAGGCCATGGATGCCCTCCGCTGCCCCCCATCGGATCTGCAGATCAAATACATCTCCGGTGGTGAACGCCGCCGCGTGGCACTCACCAGATTGCTGCTGCAAAAGCCGGACATCCTGCTGCTTGACGAACCCACCAACCACCTGGATGCCGAGACCATTCTCTGGTTGGAACATCATCTGAAACAATACAAAGGGACGGTGATTGCCATCACTCATGATCGCTACTTTTTGGACAACGTAGCCGGCTGGATCCTGGAGCTGGACCGCGGCGAAGGCATTCCCTACGAGGGCAATTACTCCTCCTGGCTTGAGCAGAAAGCCTTGCGTCTGCAAAACCAGCAAAAAGGCGAGAACAAGCGCCAGAAAGCATTGACCGATGAGCTGGAGTGGATCCGCAGCAGCCCCAAAGCCAGGCAGGCTAAGAGTAAAGCTCGCATCCGCAATTTTGAAGAACTTTCACAAAGAAGCTATACCAAGGAAAACACCACCGATCAGCTCTTGATCTTTCCGGGACCCAAACTGGGCAATGAGGTGATCTCGGCCACGAACCTGAGCAAGGGGTTTGCCGACAAACTGCTCTTTGATGACATGAATTTCAATCTCCCTGCTGGTGGCATCGTGGGCATCATCGGCCCCAACGGCGCCGGCAAGACCACACTCTTTGAGATCATAACTGGCAATACGCAGGCAGATTCCGGCAGCATCAAGATCGGTGAAACCGTGAAGCTTTCCTATGTGGATCAAGCCCGCATGATGGATTCCGAAAAAACCCTGCTGGACCTGATCGGTGAAGGGCGCGATGTCCTTCAGATCGGCTCCAGAGAGATAAATGTCCGCGAATACATCAGCAAGTTCAATTTCTCCAGCAAAGAGCATCAAAAGCCGATCAACATCCTCAGCGGTGGCGAAAAAAGCCGCGCCTATCTGGCCCTGAGCTTGCAGGCTGGCGGAAACGTTCTGCTGCTGGACGAACCCACAAATGACCTGGATGTTTACACCATCCATGCCCTGGAAGAAGCGCTGCTGGATTTTGCCGGATGCGTGGTGGTGATCAGCCATGATCGCTATTTTTTGGATCGCATCTGCACTCACATCCTGGCCTTTGAAGGCGAAAGCTATGTAAAGTGGTTTGAGGGTAATTTTAGCGATTATGAAGAGAACAAGCTGATGCGCCTGGGCGAAAATGCCCTGATCCCAAAGCGGATCACCTATCGCAAATTAAGCCGGGGCTGACCCCTGGCTCCCACATTCATCTATTTGTGACGCACAAGCTCCTGGGTTTTATTCATCCTCGCCAAATATCTCTGGATTTTCATCCATAAACTGCTCGTGTAAAGCCCAAAAAGTGGAGTCTTTGTCCCTCTTGCGCTTGATGTGAAAATAGCCGATCACAGAGACCACAAGAGCGCCGATGCCGTCCACGATCAGATCCTTCATGGTATCGATTACTCCCAGGCGGGTATCAAAATACCCATAAAGTTGCTCCAGGTTTCTTGCCTTTTGCATATCCACACCCAGGATCTGGTCCACTGCAAACTCAAAGATTTCCCAAAGAGCGCCGATCGTCATCGCAAAACAAAAACTGAAAAGAGCCATGAAAAAAGGACTCAGCTTGACCTCCATACGGCGATCTTTATTCAGTGCATAAATCAAGAGAAATCCCAAATAGGCCAGGATGACCGCTGAGGCTGAGTGCAGCATCGTATCCCACCACCTGTATTTGTAAAAGTAATCCTGGATCTCTCCCAAATACATGGAAGCGAAGATAAAGATCAGGATGATGATCTGAAACGGGGCGGGAATACTGATGCGAGTGCGGCGCACAAAAAATGTCGGCAACAAGAACAGAATCACGGTCATAGTCGCAGACCAAAATATCTCCCATTGTTGTTCATAAAAGTTATATGCTACAGCCAGGGCAGACAACACCACAAAGGTATGGCGCATATATCGTTCAAGCTTCACGCTGTCGAGCTTTTTCATCTGTAATCTCCTGATTTAGTTAAGATAGAGAACAATTTATAGAATCAGCTGCCCCTGTCAAGAAATCAAGGAAAGCGTCCTGGTGATACACAGACTTTTGCACGGTCTGTATTCATGCGCTGTGCCCAGATTCAAGAATTATCTTGACTGGATTTTGCCCTGTCAGTGAATTGGTAGATACTACTTAGATTGATAAGGAAGAGTTATGGAAAATGAAACAAAGACAGTAGTCCCAAATTTTATTCGAAGCATTATAGATGAAGATCTCAAAAGCGGAAAGCATGATTATATCATCACCCGCTTCCCCCCTGAGCCAAATGGCTATCTGCATATCGGTCATGCCAAATCCATCTGCCTGAATTTTGGCCTGGCCCGGGATTATGCCGGTAGATGCCACCTTAGATTTGACGACACCAACCCCGTGAAAGAAGACGTGGAATATGTGGACAGCATCATGGAAGATGTCCGCTGGCTGGGCTGGGAATGGAATGAACATCTGTATTACGCTTCAGACTATTTTGACCAGCTCTATGAATATGCCGAGATCCTCATCAAAGACGGCAAGGCCTTTGTCTGCGATCTCAGCTTTGAAGAGCTGCGCGAGTATCGCGGCACACTGACCGAAGCTGGCAAAAACAGCCCCTATCGCGACCGCTCGGTAGAAGAAAGTCTTGATCTCTTTCGCCGCATGCGGGATGGAGAATTTCCCGAAGGCAGCAAATCTCTCCGTGCCAAAATCGACATGGCCAGTCCCAATCTCAACATGCGCGATCCCGTGATCTACCGCATCAAAAAAACCGAGCATCACCGCACCGGAGACGAATGGCAAATCTACCCCATGTACGACTATACCCACTGTGTCTCGGATGCGCTGGAGATGATCACCCACTCCATCTGCACCCTGGAATTTGAGGATCACCGACCGCTATATGACTGGTTTTTGGATCAACTACCGGTACCCTGCCATCCCCGCCAGATAGAATTTGCCAGACTGAATCTCAGCTACACCGTGATGAGCAAACGTCTGTTGGCAGAGCTGGTGCAAAATGGCTTTGTGGACGGCTGGGACGATCCCCGCATGCCCACGATTGCCGGTATGAGACGCCGCGGCTACACCCCGGAAGCCATCCGCGATTTTGCTGATCGCATCGGAGTGGCCAAAGCCGGCTCTATGGTGGATTTTGACCTGCTAAATTTCTGTGTGCGTGAAGATCTGAATCGCAAAGCCCTGCGCCGCATGGTTGTCCTGGATCCCATCAAGCTCAGCATAAGAAACTATCCAGATGGCCAGAGCGAGGAGATCGAAGCGGATAACAATCCCGAAGACAAAGCTGCCGGCAAACGCATGGTCAGCTTTTCCAAAAATCTATATGTGGAGCGTGGTGACTTTTTGGAAGAGCCCCCCAAAGGCTGGTTCCGCCTGGCCCCCGGCAAAGAGGTGCGCCTCAAGCACGCCTATTATATCACATGCGAAGAGGTGATCAAAGACGAAGCCGGAGAGGTCATTGAGCTGGTCTGCAGCTACGATCCCAAGAGTCGCGGTGGCTGGTCCGATGACGGCCGCAAGGTGAGAGGCACCATCCATTGGGTGGATGCCGACACCGCTGTACCGCTGGAGATAAGGCTATATGACCATCTCTTCAGCATCCCGGATCTTTCCGATGTGGAAGAGGGCAAGAGCTATCTCGACTATCTGAATCCTCAGAGCCTGCAGATCAATTCCCGCGCTCTGGGCGAAAAGTGCCTGACCGAGATCAAGAGCGGTGAAAAGTATCAGTTTTTGAGAATGGGATATTTTGCCGTGGATTATGATTCCAGCCCAGAAAAGTTAACTTTCAACCGTATCAGCACCCTCAGGGATAGCTGGGCGAGAAAACAAAAGAAATAAACGGATGCTTCCCAAAGAAGATCCGAAGGAGGAAAGACATGACATATAAGATTGTATTGATCAAGATCGACCACCGCACCACAGAGGCTACCAGAGTTCAAGGAATTCTCACAGACTTTGGCTGCAACATCAAGGTTCGCCTGGGTCTGCATGAAATTTCCAAAGAGTTTTGCGCCAATGACGGACTGGTCGTCCTGGAAGTAGAAGGAGAAAAAGCTCTAATCAATGAAATGCTTGAAAAGCTGAATGCCATAGAGCATATTCATGCCAAGCTGATCGAGATGTAAGCTATTCTCTTTCCCAAACTTGAAAAAACCGGCATCAGATGGTGCCGGTTTTTTTAAATAGTCTCAGGCTTTAGGGAAAAACCAGAGCTTTGATAAAGGCCGATAGCAGATGCCGCCGGCCAAAGGTTCATATCGTCGAGTTGTTTAGGGCAGGATGCGCGTTCCGGTCTTACCTTCAAAGGCATCCAATATCCTATCGATGGAAGTGATCAGCACTTCACTGCCACCACGCTTGATAAAATCCATGGCTGCCAGGATCTTGGGGCCCATAGAGCCGGCCGGGAATTGTCCCGCATCATAGTGCTTTTGCGCTTCAGCCACCGTCATTTGATCCAGATCTTTCTGATCAGCTTTGCCAAAATGGATTGAGACTCTGTCCACACCGGTGAGGATCACAAAGAGATCCGCTTTGATATTCAAGGCCAAAAGGGCACTGGCAAAGTCTTTGTCGATCACGGCGTCGATGCCCGTCAAAATGCCACTTTCGTCACGATAGACGGGAACTCCGCCACCGCCTGCTGCGATCACAATCTTCCCCCCATGCACGAGCTCATTGATGGTCCCCGCCGGGATGATCCGGATGGGCATTGGTGAAGGAACCACGCGGCGATAGCCTTTGCCGGAATCTTCTTTGAGGGTCCAGCCCATGCTGCTCCTGAGCTCATTTGCCTCCTCAGCGCTATAGTATGTGCTGCCCACAAACTTGCTGGGATTAGTCATGCTGGGATCGTCTTTATCCACCAGCACCTGAGAGACTATGGTGATCACCTCTTTGTCGATGCCGTGCTCATGGAGCTTGT
>CAZWUD010000096.1:0-5706 GCA_964637055.1 uncultured Candidatus Cloacimonadota bacterium | reverse complement strand
GGCTATGGATTTTACACCCTTTATGCTCATCTCAAGGAAGGCTCCATCAAGCTGGCCGCGGGTGACTATATCAAACAGGGTGAAAAGCTGGGGCAAGTGGGTAATTCCGGGCGCTCACCGGTTCCGCACTTGCACTTCCACGCTCAGATGGGGGTTGATGCCGGTTCCAAGACCATCTTTAGCCACATCATCAATTACAAAGTGCTGCAGAAAGACGGGTCTTTTGATCTGGTTTCCAGCGGGATTCCCAATGAGGAAGAGCAGATATCTCCCTTTGTTCAAGAGAAAGATCTGGCGCCCATTCTGCAGCTAAGCTACGGTCAGGAGCAAAGCTATAAGGTGACGGCCAGAAATAGAGAATTCGTCGAAAATTGGAAAGTGGATCTGGATCTGATGGGCAATCACAGCATTATATCCGATAATGGAACCAAGGCGGAGTTTTCCATCTATAATGGTATCTACAACTCCCTCTCCCTCAGTGGAAAACGCAATACAGCCCTGACCGCTTTCATGATAGTTGCCTCACGCCTGCCCTGGGCAGAAAAGCAACACATCAAATGGCAGGATGAGCCCAGTCTCTCGGTGGTGCTGAGTCCTGTCTGGAAAAACCTGGCGCTCTTTCTGATCCCCTTCTTCAAGCCCATCCGGGTGAAAAGCAACGCCGAGCTCTTCCCTGAAGGTGAGCATGTAGCACTGAAAGGGGAAACCAGGCTCAGCATCCTTGGTATCACTGCCAAGGTCTATTCGGGTGAGCTGCTCATCAGCAAGAAAGAGGGAATCAGAGCCTTCAGCTTGCAGCAGGGCTCCCGGACCATAATCAAAGCGGAACACATTGATAAAACAAATGAGGATTAAGATATGACAAAGCGTACAACCCTATTTCTGGCACTGGTGCTGGTCTTTGGCCTCTTGACAGCGCAAAGCCCCATACAGGATTCATACAATCTGGAAGCCAATGGTAACTATGCCGGGGCTATACAAATCATGCAAAGCCTGGCTGAGGAAGAGCCAAATGAGGCTTTTTACACCGTTAGAGTAGCCTGGCTGCAGTACCTTTTGGGTCAGTATCAGGCAGCCATCGGCTCATATCAGAAAGCGCTGCAGGCTCTGGATCATCTGGATGCGCATACGGGCTTGATCAATTGCCATCTGGCTCTGGCAAGCTGGGAAGAAGCCATCCGGATCGCCGATCAGCAAGTGAAGATCCATACTCAGAATCCCACCCTTTTGGGAAAGCTGGCTTATGCATATTATATGAAGCAAGACTATCAGAATGCCGCAATCTACTATGGCCGGATAGTCTCGATCTATCCCTGGGATATGGAAAACCGGGCTTATCTCTTGAATAATCTCTATCTGGCAGGAAAGCATGAGGAAGCCCGGGCTGAATATCTCAAGCTCAAGAAATACTATCCTGCCTCCACAATGATCTCGGCCTATCGCAGCGTATTTGAGTAACTTACCTTGAAATCCTTCCTGCTCATCTCTATGCTTTGCCTCTTTGCCCTGCTTGGGGCACAGACGGATAGTCAGGCTCTCAGCGAGGCTCGTTTGCAAGTGGCTCAAAATCCGGTGGACACAGGCTTGCGGATGACTCTTGCTTACCACCTGATGCTGTCAAACAAGCCGAAAGAAGCGCTCACGCACTACCAGGTAGTCATGGCGCAGGACAGTTTGAATAGCTCTGCGGCGGCGGGGATTCTCTGGGCGCACAACGGCCTCCGGGATTGGAAATCCAGCCGGAAAGAGGCAAAAGCTTTGGCCCGCCAATTCCCCCAGGAAGCACTGATCTGGAGCTACAAAGCCTTTGCCGAAAGCCAGACGATGAGCCTTCACCAAGCCCGCAACAGCTACACAAAAGCCATCCGGAAAAGTGATGATCCACTCGTGAAAGGCTACGCCCATCAGGGCCTGGGCTGGGCTTATCTAAATCTGGGTGACTATCCCAAAGCTAAGACATCTTTTCAAAAGGCAGAGACCTATGGATTGCAAGATAGCCTGGCAACGGGCACATTGAGCAAATTAAACACAAGCATCTCCCTGGGAGCCAGCCTGGATTTTGATGACAAACAGGTGTTTAATGCTACTCTGGGATTGAGCAAGGGAAACTACCGCCTTGGCCTCGGCATGGAGGAGATCAGGCTCGATCAAGAGCATCTCCGCCGCTCCTGGTGGGCAAGCCTGCGAAGGCAGGGCAATATAGCTGATCTAAAGGCTTTTTACTCCACTTTGCAAGGAGAGAGCACAGAGATTTATCCCGCTCATATAACGGGGCTGGACTTGGGTAAAAAGCTCTATTGGAAAGACATCAGATTCACTGGAGGCCTGGGGCAAAAGCTCGGTCTCTATCCAAATTTTAACACCTACCAAAGTGACCTTGCCCTGAGCCTTTCGCAGGACAGCTTCACTCTCGGCGGCAATTTATCCTATTTGTATCGGGATAACGATTCACCCGGAAGTGACAGCCAAGGCTTGATGCAGCATTACTACCTGTTTTACAAGCAACTAAAACCACTTGAGCTGAGCGCTTACCTGAGCCTGGGAGATGGCGCTTGGTGGATCAGTCCATACGGGATTGTGAACGACACTTTTGAGGCCGAAGACCGCATCTTGGGAGCCTCAGCTAAATATCCAATCAACAAGCATATAGACTTAATGGTTTATTATCAAAGGGGATACACGGATGATGAGAGCAAAGAGCTCGGCAGTCTCAGCCTATCTTATACTTTTTAGTTTGCTTTGGGCCCTTAGCTCCTGCAACTTACGAGAGGACATCCTTTTGCCTCCAAATCTGGACCCCAAGGATTACGTGATAGCAAACACTATCAGGGTCTACTCGGATCACTTGATACCGTCCGACAACGACGACAGCTATCTCTATCTGCCCCGCGAATCCATCTCAGACAGCCTGCTCTGGTACGGGGATGAATTGACCCTTCAAAAGGTAGACACCCTACTGACCCGGGATAGCCTCGCCTTTGCCGATGAGACTGTGCCCGTGACCGAAACCTACAAAGTGACTGTCATCAGGGAGGGAGCTGAGATTCTGCTGGATTCCATCCCCGCTTTTGCCACGCTTTACACAGAGCTTAGCTCATCCGCCACAGATCAGGATCTCCACCTGCTCAGCCTGCGTTACCAGCTTAAAGCCCAACCTGCTCAACCGCAACCTTACGGACGCTCCAGAGTCTTCTTTGATCTGGACGGCAGCGGTGAATTCAGCCTGGTAGACTTTAATAATGGCAATAAGATCCAGATTAGTGGCGGAGACCGCGAGATCGAGGCTCTGATGGTCACGGATCAAGACTACCTGCAAATCTGGATCCCGAGTGCCTTTCGATCCGAAGCGGGATCCGGCACTATCGGGCTGGAGGAAAGCCTGCAAGATTCCGAGATTGAGGCTATCCAAAACGTCTTCCCGGGCTTTGCCGTGCAGAGTAAGATCCTGAAGATAAACACCACAAACACGGTTAGTAGCAGCGATGTGCCGATCTTGCACTACCGTATGCCAGCCTCAAAAGGCTATGGCACACAGTGGATAAGGCTTGATGATGGCAGCCTCTTTAGCTGGGAAAGCGACGATGATACCTGGAAGATCACAGACGGCGTTCTGATCAGCTTTGTCAACGGAGCCGGGAGCTATTTGCTGCTGGAACCGCTCAGCACCCAAAACAGCCTGGGGATACCACTGGATGGCAGCTTATCGCAACTCTATCTGCCCGGAATCTGGCTGGATCTGAGCACGGCCGTTGTGCCCGGTACTTACTTGCAACTCAGTGAGACTCAGGATCTTCCACGGGACTATTACAACGGCGATCCTTTCACGATTCAGGGAGCTTATCAAGCCTACCAAATCAGCTTCACTCAGGGCAGGACTCCGCTGGAGAATCTGCCGGATGGCAAATGGCTGGAATTTGGCTTCCAATCTAGCCTCCCACTTCGATCCAATATGCGGCTGAGCAGAATCTACCGTACAAAGGAGCTGGATCATCTGGATTACAAAGTGTTTGGGGATGAATATGACGAAGGGCACTACACGATCTCAGGCGGATATGTCTATAGCGGCATAAACTCCTCCGGCACCTATCTTTATGCAAGTATCGGCGAGGATGCCCAAAGCCTCACGATTCCCTGCCTGAAAGAAGAGTTACGACTACAGACCAGCCGAACTTACCTCTCCTGGGAGGATCACAGCCTGCCTTGCAGTTCGCTCAATTTGAGCTATGACGCCCCCATCACTGAGGATCACCCCTGGCTGAGCGGATACCCTTATCAATATAGCGGCAATGCTTTACTGAAGCTAAGTGCCACCAGTGGCGATGCGGCCACCGATGAACTGCCGGAGAATCTCTTCATTTCTCATCAAAGCTCTGCCTCACCGAGCTCTGTAATCAATTTCTCTCCCTCAGCGACTTACCCCCGCTTTTACCGCTACGAAGCCTCTGATAGCTTTGCCCACAATACTTTTGTTTACTCGGATGGACGTCTGCAAATCTCGCCGGCCGTGGCAGGTTATCTGATCTCTGCAGACGACCTTACGCCTCCGCAGAATGGCAATCTCAGACTCTACAACCGCATGGTCTTTGATGACTACGATTGGGAATTGTATCTGGATTCCGTGATACCCATGCCAGCAGGAAACACTCTGCAATACTCTGTCCTGGATAGCTTTGCTGATCCCTATGGTGTATTTTCGGAGCAGTATCAGCTCAGTGCGCTCAGCCGGGTTTACAGCTTTGAAGTGACGGGTGATGCTGGCTTCTTTGATCTCTTTCAACCCTATATCCGGCTCAGACAGGCGGTACGTTCCCGCAATCTGCTCTTTAGTGAGATAGAGGCTGACTATTACCGGATCTACAGCTATGAAGAGACGGATCAGGCAGATGGCTGGTCTTTTGCCATTTCAGACGGACATATCGCTTTCCTCCTGGCACATCCCGGACGCTTTGCCGCCGTGACAGACACCGACGAACATGATTTTGTGGATGTGACGGTAAGCTCTGTGCGTGACCTGCATCTTTCGCTCTATCAAGCGCAGTTTATTCTGCCCCAAGAATACATCGGGCTCAATGTCCTCCCTGGCACTCACTTCACGCTTAGTGCTCTGAGTGAAATACCGCCCGGGATAACGGCAAATTCGGCCTATCAACTTCAGATCAGAGATGCGCAGCTTAATCCGATCTACCCAAATTTCTTTAACTACCCGGAGATGGAGCGCTATCCCTATATCTATCTACCCATAGAGGACTACGTTTCGGGGATGATCCCCCAGCTTTTCTATCGTGATCCGATGGGCACAAACAGGGAACTGCTTTTCGTGACAGAATTCAGCGATAATCCGGTTGATGAATTCAGCATTGTGGGTAATTGTATAGTGGCTTTTGTGCAGGGCTCGGGGATCTTCTACCTGAATTAGGCGCCATCATCTTGCCTTTGGGATCCAGGTCTAATAGTCCTGGGAATTAGATCCTCTATATACCCTTCATGACCAGCTTTTCCCAAGGCTTTTGCAAAGTGTAGTTCATCACCAGCCGCTTTTTGCCCAAAAGTCCGTCCGGCACTCTTGAGGCATATTTATCCAGGACCAGATAGTGCTCAAATCTCAGCCCCCGCGCGTCTGCGGCTTCCTGCACGATGCGGATGCCCTCTTCCACCAGGGCCTGATCTGTATATTCCATCAGATTGGTATTGCAAACCAATTCGGTA
>CAZWUD010000095.1:0-5743 GCA_964637055.1 uncultured Candidatus Cloacimonadota bacterium | reverse complement strand
CATGCTCACGCGGTGGGTATTTTCCCAATCAAAGACCAATACGCTTTCAGTGGTGCCCAAGACAGCAGCGGGGTCCTTCATCACCACTTTCACTTCATCCAGACGCTCCCAAAGGGTATAGGCATAGTCCAGAGTAATGGTAAGATTTGGGATTCTGGTGGAGGCTATTCCGATTCCGATCTCCGCCGGGAGATTCAGATCCGCTTCAATGTCGGATTTTCCACCCATTTTAGCGGGGGGCACGGGATTGCCATCATCATCTACAGAGGCAGGTTTCCACAGATAGATCTCAGCTTCACCTTCCATAGGAATTTTGGAGGGAAGCTTGCCGGATATCCCCAGTGACATGCAGTACGTGGGCTTGAAAAGCAGGCCCATATTTGCCCCAAAACCTATTCCACCACCCGAGAGGTCGCTGGAAATGGGGGCATACATGTAGGTAGGGCCCAATGCGGGATTGAACTTCAATTGGGCAATGTCGATCATGCCATACATGGCGCTGAGTCCTGCTCCCACAGAGAGATTTGGGAGGACCTGGTAGGCCACGGTGGGATGCACGTCGATCACCACGATACTGCTCATCATCTCATCTTCGGGAAATCCGTCACTATAGACCATTGGGGCGCCTGGAAGCTCATAGGCATCCCAGGTGGTTCCCAAACCGTAGGGTATAAAGACTCCCAGGCCATATTTGAGCCGGGATCCACTACTTTTGGTGGCAAAGACACTGGGAAACATACGCAGGCTGGTTTCGGCCTCATATTCGGTGTCGGCATAGCCGGGATTCGTTGTGACAGCCGTTCCGCTGGGATCCCAACTGGAAGTCGGCAAAATAAAAGTTCCCCCCAAAGAGAGGGAATTTTCATTCATAAAGCCCAGTCCTGCAGGATTCCAAAACATCGCAGAAGGATCATCAGAAAGGCCCCGGAAGGCACCACCCATCGAAGTAGCCCGAGAGCCGACTCCAGTGAGCGCAAATCCGCCGGCAAATAGCTGTGCTGCCAGCAGGCTCATACACAAGACCAAGAATACATTGCGTGATCTCATCATCTTTAATCTCCTTTTAATTGCCATATTATCTGGCAATTATGAATATTGCGTGAACGTTATTCAGATGGCTGATGTCGTCAAGATAAATTTTGCCCATGTCAGTCACTTGCAGTCATTTTCCCCTGGGCCTATACTCCATAAATTGAGGTGATTGGGGCAATTGGGTGGTTCATTTTAATCCACAGACCTGCTTAAGTCAGCAGTTTCAGCCAAAGTGAGCTTCCCAAAATCCTGCCAAAGCTGCGTTTTCCCGACTTTCTGCCTGTCGATTGATCACAGAATCAAGCAGATATCGTCCCACTATCCTCGCCTACAGAGAGCTTGATCGTGGGATAATGTCAGCTTGATGTCAGCTTGATTAGTTTGGGATGGCGGCCGCGGCAATCCGGACAATCTGGATTTGCCAAAAGCGCCGGATTCCGCCTGCTGCAATTTCTGCTTGACGTATATTTGGCCTCAGGATTATGTATTAGAGGTAATATGGGATTTTAACAAAAGAAATCTAAACTGGAAGTAATATATGCGTAAACTATATGTAACAATGATGCTTATCCTGCTGTGCGGCCTACTGATGGGAAGCCGTATGCAGCTCACCATAGATGTCGTCGATCCGGGCAAAGCCACGGCTGAGTACCCCCGTATGATAGATCCGGGGCAGCCTATGTTAAACTACTATCCCCTGAAGGTCTTGCTACCTTTTGGGGAAAAATATCAAGATGCAGAGCTTCGCTTTGGCGAGAGCAAAACGGTATTGACTCATCAGAGCGTGAAGCATGCTGAGGTTCAGGTGCCAATCTCCAGACCGCAGGATTTTGTGCCCGTGGGTCCCGATCCTGAGATCTATGAGAATGACGCCTTTTTCCCCACTCAGGATATCGAATATCTGGGCACACAGTATTATCGTGGCTATGGGATCGCCATCTTCAATGTCTATCCCTTCCGCTACAATCCCGTCTCCGGTGAGATCCATGCGCATGCAAGTTTTGAGATCGAGATCTCCAGCGTTTTTGATGAGGAAGTGGCCCGGAAGCAAGCCCGCTTTGTGACCCCCAGTGACAGCAGTACCCGGCAGCTTGAACGCATGGTGCAAAATCCCCGGACCAGATCCACTTATGATGATTACTCCAGCTATAAGGAATCCCAGCGCAATCTCGATCCCGCCGATGCCAAGAGCATGATCATCATCACGGATGAGGCGCGGATTCCCTGGTTTGGAAATTACGCCACCTGGCGTGAGAGTCACGGCATCAGCACCGGCATCTACAGCATGGAATATATCTATGCAAATTACGACGGCGTGGACAATGCCGAAAAGCTGCGCAACTTCATCATCGATGCCTACAGCTCCTGGGCAGATACCGCCAGCCCGCTGGAGTATGTGATTTTGGGCGGAGATGACGAGATCGTGCCGGAACGCGGAGTCTATGGCCGGGTGGGTAACACGGTGGACAACCGCATGCCCTCGGATCTTTACTATAGCAATCTGGATGGCGATTGGAATGCCAATGGAAACGATATCTACGGGGAGATTGCGGACGATACGGATATGATCCCGGAGCTGCATATCGGGCGCTTCTCAGCCGAAACCCAGACGGAGTTTAACAATATCTTCCACAAAACCATGTATTATGTGGATCAAAGCACTTTTAGCAACAACATTGCCATTTTCTATGGTGAAAACCTGAATAACAACCCCCTGACCTGGGGCGGGGATTATAAGGATGACATATATCAATACCTGCCTGAGGAGTATTCCTTTTACTCTCAGTATCAAAGAGACGGGACCTATTCTGCCGTCTCGGTCCGGGAGAGCATCAATAGCGGCGTGAACGTGATGAACCACATGGGGCATGCCAATGAGACTTCTCTGATGGGTCAGGGAAGTGGCACTATTCAGCAATTGCAAAACACCGAATATGGCTTCCTGTATTCCCAGGGCTGCTATCCTGCGGCCTTTGATCAACGCACCTCGGGAGACGGAGAATGCGTGGGTGAGCATCTGATGATGGCATCCGGTGGACTGTTTGGCTTCATAGGCAATACGCGATACGGCTGGTATATGCCGGGCAGCATCGAGGGTGCTTCTCAGTATTATGACCGGGAATACTTTATCGGCCTCTTTGAAGAGGATGTGCCCGAGCTGGGCAAAGCGCTCACCTATTCCCGTTTGCAAAACCTCAATGCTGCCTTGCAAAGCGGTGTGATGCGCTGGTGCTATATGGAGATGATCCTCTTTGGGGATCCTTCGGTCACGGTCAAATTGACAGATCCTCTTCTGCCCCTGCTTACACTTGAGAGCTATGAATTTGACGATGCTCTGGGTGATGGCGATGGCGTGATCAATCCCGGTGAAAGCCTGCGGCTTTTTCCCACTGTGCGTAATGCCGAGACCGGGGGCACAGCTTTAAACGTGAGCATCTCGATCGTAAACATGCCGGACGGAGCGCAGAGCCTCCAGGACGGAATCACTGTGGCGCAAATCCTGCCCGGAGAGAGCAATCCCGCAGGTGAGTATCTGCAGATTGATCTGTCCGGTGATCTGGGCTATGGTAAGTTTTACATTCGTCTGGCCGTGGATTCGCTGCATCCGGTGACTGGGCTCAGCACCGGAGTCAGATATTTTGACGTCTCCTTCGACGTGACCCTCTTTGACAGCCGTTTCCCTTGGGAAACTGCAAATGCCGGCAAGTCCGCTCCGATCGTGGGTGATTTTGATGATGATGATGCTCCGGAGATCATCTTTGGCGATGTCTTTGGCGGAGTCTATATAGTGGGCGATGATGGTGAGCAACAGTCTTACCTGGAGCCCATGACCTCGCAAAATATCAATCGCAGCAGCGCCATGGCGCAGATTGACGGTCTGGGCGGGGATGATCTGATCTTCACCAGCAGAATCGGGCATATCTATGCCATCAATACCGATGGAGAGCTGATCTTTGACTATGCTGTCCCGACTCCATTTCTCTTCAGCCCCGTGGCGGCGGATCTGGATGGTGACGGACTCTTTGAGGTGGTCGCCGGAGCTATGGACGGCAAGCTATATGCCATAAGTAACGAAGGTGAGGCACTGCCCGGCTTCCCTCTGCAGCTGGCCGGAAGCTTTACCTCAGAACTGGCTGTGGGCATCCTGGATGAAACTGATGGATACATGATCATCGGCGGCACAAATAGCGGTAATCTCTATGTGGTGAATTCTCAAGGCGGTATCGTGCATGAGCATAATCTGGGCGGAAGCGTCACCGGCGCACCCGTGATCCTGGACAATGGACGTTTTGCCGTGGCTACAAATAGTGAGCTTTTCCTGATCTCCTCCGAAGGTATTCATTGGAGCACAGAGATTCCGGCTCCTGTGGCCGGAGGATTGATCACAGCAGATCTGAATCAATTTGGCGGCCTGGACATCATCCTCGTCACCGTGAGTGGGCACGTCCTGGCCATCAATCAATCTGGCGACTTTCTATCCGGCTTCCCGGTGAAGATTGAGGACAATTTCAATTGCCCGCCCCTGATCGCAGATATCGATGCCGACGGGCATTATGAGATCGTGCTACATAGCTATATGAATAGCATCTACGCTCATAATCACGATGGCAGCATGGTGGATGGCTTCCCCTTCTGGACCAGCTATAATGGCGCCACTCCGGGCACATTGCTGGATTTTGATGATGATGGCTATTTCAAACTGGTTACGGGATTTTCCAACGGCATTCTGATGTCAAATCTGCGTCTGCCTTCCTCGGAACTCACTCCCTGGGTGACATATCGCGGTTCACTGACCCGGCAGGCTTCGGCGGCCGGCACTGGGTTTGTCTCCAATAGTGATGCGGTTAGCTGCCCTGTCCCGGATAGATTGTCACAAAATTATCCCAATCCATTCAACCCTCACACTACTATCGCCTTTGATCTGGCCAGGGCGGGACAGGTGAGGATCGAGATCTTTAATACCAAAGGCCAGAAAATACGCAAGCTGACATCCGGAGACTTTTCTGCAGGGGCACACAGTGTGAACTGGGATGGCACGGATGATGGAGGACAAGCGGTATCCAGCGGTCTGTATTTCTATCGGATGCAAAGTGCATCAGGCCTGCAGACCCGGAAGATGCTGCTTCTTAAGTGAAAAAATGCAATACATAAACCAAAACATCGCAAAAGTCAAAGCCGAGATCGCCACTGAGCTGAAACGCCTGGGGCGTGAGGATGAACAGATCACCCTGGTGGGGGTCACCAAGACTCATCCGGCGGAACTGTTGGACTATGCCCTGAGCCACGGCATCAGTCATATCGGTGAAAACAAGGTGCAGGAAGCCAGGCGGAAGATCCCCATGCTCACTCAGAGCTATGAGGGCTTTCACTTTATCGGGCGTCTGCAGACTAATAAGATCAATCAGCTTCTTTCGCTGAAACCGACCCTCATCCACAGTATCGGGTCGCTGCGTCTGGCTGAAAAGCTGCATGGGGCCCTGGGACGCACAAACCGGACTCAGGAGATCTTGATCCAGGTAAATGTGACCGGCGAAGAGAGCAAGAGCGGAGTGACCTTTGACAATGCCCGTGATTTGATCTGGAAAATAGCCTCGCATTCCACCCTCTATGTGCGGGGACTGATGACTATCGGCAAGCTGGATCCAGATCCCGAGGTGAGCCGTCCCTATTTTCAGGACCTCAAAGCCCTTTTTGATGAAGTCAAAAAGGA
>CAZWUD010000094.1:0-5747 GCA_964637055.1 uncultured Candidatus Cloacimonadota bacterium | reverse complement strand
TCGGCTTTAACTATTACAACCGCCTCCTGGGACGCGCCATCGAAGCCGTGGAAAGTGGTGACACCGAGTCACTTTATGCCGATGACAACCCCGCCAATCGTCAGAGCATCCGCACCGAGATCGACCTCTATTTCCCGCCGGAATATATAGATAACGATGAAGAGCGGCTGCGCATCTACCGCCGTTTGGGAGAGCTGGACAGTCTGGAAGAGATTCAGGATTTTGCGCATGAGCTGAATGACCGCTTTGGTGAGCTTCCGGAAGCTGCCCGCTGGTTGCTGCTTTACTTTAAAGTGGATCTATTGGCCAAGAAGCTGAAACTGCACAATTGCACGGTCAAACGCGGCATCATGCAGATCGAATATGCCTCCTCACAGACTCCGCCCAAAGCCGAGATCCTCCGCTTTGGCAGCAAGCTCTCCGAGCCCTTTCGCTTTGAGGCCAAGCGCAATCTCAAGATCATCATTGAGCTGGATGAGGAGCTGGATTCTCTGCAGCAATTTGAACGCGCCATCGAGATATTGCAATTGCAGCTTTCGCTACGCTAGCTCTGCATACCAGATAGAAGGATTGAGATGGCGTGCCAGATTGAATTGTCCCGGAGCTTGAAAGCCCCGGAGATCATTTTTACCCCACAAAAATACTGCCCATTATTGACCCCAAGAGAGGTCTGTTAACGCCAAAACATCAAATCGTCAAAACACCCAGGAATATCTGCGTAATCTGCGTGCTAAATAAAAGCTTGCGGATTAAGAGTTAAGGCTCGCGGTCGCTTGATTCGTACGCCTTAATCCATAACTCCCAGAACTATCTCTTCCACCGCCAGCTCAATCTCTCGCTCCAGATTCCTCAAGATATGGCTGCAGACCTTTCCGGGCATTACTTGCGCCCCCTTTGTAGCCAGCTCTCTGCTCATGGATTTCAGGGCGGCATTACCGCCAAGGCATTTGAACGGAAAGCCCATGGTGGCAAAAGGCAGGGCCTGTTTGCCCAACAGCCCCTGGATCTGAGCTATGGCAGCCATGATCACGGGAGATGGGCCAAAAGCCCAAACCGGTCCGCCCAAGAGGACCAGATCGTAATCTCCCGCATCGGGTAGATCAAGGAAACTGATATCCTGAGTAGTCGCCGCTCGGGCCTTGATCACGGGCTTTTCGGTCTCAAGCCCGACGCTGTTTACCGTGTGCCCCGTCTGCATCAAAGCATCGGCCAGGCGCATGGCAAAGGCCTGGGTATTGCCTGTGTCGGAATGATAGATGATCAGTATTTTCACCAGTCTAACCAGGGTTCTTTTTTGGAGTTATCATCACGTTTCCAGCGGTCGTCAATTCTGGTTTTCATCGGTGAATTAGTGCGGAAGTAATGCACGATGGCATCACGCAGATTGATATTGTGATTCACGATATCATCAGACGGGACGCTGGTCAGAAGTGTGAGTCCCGCATTTCCCTGCATCAGGAAGTCCGTGGTGGCCACGGTATAGATCTTGTCCGGATCGATGGGCTCACCGCCCACTTTGAGATGGGTCACGCGGTCCCAGCTCGGTCTGGAGCGGGAATAGACCACATTCACACCGGAAACGATGAGTCCGGCGCGACTGCCTTCCACCCTCGTTTCGATGATGCGTTTGAGAAATTCACCGGTACAATCAAAGCTGATCAGCATATTGTCAAAGGGCATCACTTCAAAGATATCACGATAGGTCACAGGGCCCAAACCGATTTCGGCACGCACACCGCCCAGATTCAGGAAGGAAAAATCCGCATCAATCATGTGGCGCATGGCATCCACGATGGTATTGCCCATGGGGGATTGAGCGTCGATGTTTTGACGGGAAAGATGCACCCCGGCGTGACCCACGACCTCGTCCATGCCTTCTTCGGCTTCCTCGACGTAGGCTTCGATCAGCTCGCTGGCTTCGGGATCCGGGATAAACTGATCCTCAAAGAGAGTGATCATCATCCCTTCACGAATGGCAGGGGTTTCATAGCCGCTGATAGTCTTGGTTTCGGGATCGATGGTGAGGGTGATGAGCCCCAGATTGGAGCCATAGGCATAGCCTGTGACCACCATGGTGTGAGTGACGGGATCTATCCAGGGATGAGGCCAACCCTTATGGATGTGTCCTCCCACAAAAAGATCGATGCCATCCACTTCCCGGGCGATTTCCTGGGCGTCGTAACCCCAGTTTCCGCGTCTTTCTTTGTAGCGTGGATTGCCGCTTGCATCATAACGGGCCAGATAGGTCTCTTTATTATCATAAGGAAGCCCGGCATGCCCCAATACGATGAGGAGATCCACTTTCTCTTCTTCACGAAGTATCTTAATATACTTGGTTACGCTTTCTTTGGCATTGACAAATTCGAGGTTTTTGATGTTTCCCGGAAAGCTCATAAACTTCGTATCCGTGGTGGTAAAGCCCAATATGCCGATGCGCAAGCCCAGGCGGTTTACGATCGTATAAGGAAAGGCATACCAAGGTATTTCACCTGTGCGGGTGTCTATCACATTGCAACTAAGGATGGGAAAATTCGCCATAGACAGGGTTTCGATCAGTTCTTCCTGTGTGATGTCAAATTCGTGATTGCCCAGGGTGAGGGCATCATAACCGATCAGATTCAAATAGTCCATCACCGAGCGTCCATTGGTAACGGTTCCCACCGGGCGTCCCTGAAAGAAATCCCCGGCATCGAGCAAGAGATTTGCCCTGTCTTTGTCGCTCCAGGTGCGTATGTGTTTGATCAGGGTGGCTGCTGAAGCTCCCCCGCCCAATTGGGGTGGGAAATCCGGATTCATGAAGGTGGCTTCAGAGCGGTCTATCCCGCCATGAATGTCATTTGTCCACATGATGTCCAGACGCAGGTCTTCAGCAAAGCCCAGGCTCAGCGCCAAAATCAGCACTGAAAGTAAGATGTATCTTTTCATGTTTTACCTCTTTGGCATTTACCAGCTAAAGGAAATACCGGCATTGAGGGTGATGTAGTTTTCTTTCACTTTGTCGGGATTTTCCCAACCGCGATTGCGAAGTTCGATATATTGATTTGGCCACAATAGATAAGAGTTTTGGCCAGTATAGATTTTGTCGTTGTAATAGCCGTCTCCAAAGAGATCCAGGGCCTCATATTCACGCCAGCAGTAGCCAAAGCCGAGATCCAGCACCACGTTGTTGTAAAGCTGGATTGAAGATCCGGCGCTGACCATCGGACTGAGGATCTTATTTGCGGTGTAAAGCGTCACGTCATTGCCTGCGTCATCCACTCCGTCTTGCATGTCAATCATATAGCTATTTACCGCTTGGAAGCCCAGACGCAGAGGGGTGCGATTGACCACGTGATGTTCGACCCCGACGTAGAAATTATACACATCATCCAAAAAGTCCATGTTTTGGCTGTATCCTACCATTTCCATGTCAAAATTGAAAACCGTATTCATGATGTTGCGCGGATAGTAGGCCATACCCACGCGGAATTCTGAGGGCAATTCGTAATCCCCATCCATCACCACCAAGCTGCTGTCCACAGGGGTGTTGCGATAGGCATCACGATAAGTGTAGTCAGTTCCGGTCAGTGTCAAAGTGCTTTCGGGGACGTAGCTCATGCCCAAGCCCCAGCGTGTGCCCAGTCTGAGTGCGAGCCCCAGTTTCATCTGCTCGCCTTCCAGCTCCCAATCGCGGAGTCTGGAGTACTCCGGTAATATGTCTGCACCCGCGGTTTGCACTGCCCAGTCGCTCCAGCGGATCGTGGTCTCTTGATTCACCTCGGCATTCATCATGCCAAAGTCAAAGCCCAGATTTAGATCCCAATAGTCGGCAAATTCATAGGCCAGGGCGATCGCCATACCGGTTTTATAGAGGGTGCCATCGTTATCGATATCATTTTGGGCGATCTTTTCAGGATAGCCGTCGTCGTCGGTATTGCGGTTGTTACGGATCTCTTCCCGGTATTTCCCGTTGTAGCTCAGATAGGGATTGTGATACAGCCCGAGGCCAAGTCTGAGATCAGCCAGCGAGATCGAGGCAAAGCCAGCTCCGGCAAAATCGGTGTAGGCATTGATATTTGAAGCATAGACGGCATCATCGATGTAATTGTCAAAGCTATTGTAGAGCGGGATCATGCGGCTGTCATCGGCGCGATTGACCACCGTGTTGATATTCAGCCCGGCCCAGCTTTTCTGAGCGGTGAGATTGGCCGGATTCATCACAAATCCTGCCGGGCGCATATCGTTGTAAGCACCGGCTCCGCCCATCGCAAAGCTTCTGGCATCTAGAGCCCCATAGCGGTGACCAAAATATGAATCGGAAATGCTGAAAGCACTCAGGCTCGAGATCAAAACGAGCATTGCAACAAGAATCAGAGATTTATTTGATAACATGTTTCCTCCACGTTAGAAGCGATAATCAAGGGAAAGACGGATGGTATTTTCACTATGTTCCACCCTTTCAAAATAGGTGAGCTGATCAGCCAGGTTTGGGTGATTGGGATCGTTGTTTTGACGAATCCTCAGCTCTTTATCCTGATAGGTTTTATTGCGGAACTTGATATTCATATACATATTATTTGAAATGCGGCTGGAAAAAGCAATCCAGGCTTTGGCGCCCTTTTCGCCCATGAAGTCGATCTCCAAATCTTCCCAGTCCCAGTGCGAGATGCCGTGGCCATACCAATAGATGAAAGAACCCTGCATCTTCAGCGTGGGGCCAAAATTGTGGGTATAATTCACGCCGATATAGTCACCGGTCATCAGGGTCATCGCTGCGGCCATGCTGTTGTTGCCGGGCTGGGCCGGATTGGTCAGTGCAGTATAGGGCGGGCTATTGACCGTGTTGTAGCGATACTCCAGCTCCAGGAAATCCCGGTTGGAGAGATAGCTGCGCACAGCCAGGGTGTATTCATTGGTCCTGGAGACTCCTCTGTCGGCCAGGTCGTCATAACGGTTGATCTGGTTTTTGTAGCGCAGTCTCATGCCCAATTGATAGAGCGGGCGAAATTCCAGCTCAGTCTGCAATCTGGCGCTACGGCGTCCGTCACTCAGACGTTCCCATAGATCCAGATAGCTGCGCCCCACGGTAAAGTATTTGTTAAATTTGTACCTGGTCTCAAAGTAAACCCCGCGTTCGGGCGCACTTTGATTGCTATTTTGAAAGATATCTGAGATGCTGGGATTGGTGAGTGCATAGATATTCTTTTCTATGATGGTATCGTCAAAGCGTTCGTGCTCAGAAAAGCTATTGCTATACGGATTCTCAAAATCCACATCGTAATTGCGGAAGAGAGTGAGGAAATAGAGATTTTGGAACTGCGTGTGAGCGCTCACAAGGTAAGCCTTGGGATCATCACCCAGTTTAAAATCATCTCCATCCACCGAGAGCTCGGCATACTCTCCCTGAATCGAGGTATTCCCCAAAACCGTGCCGGCGTCAAAACCGATCACGCGGCGATAGTCCCGGCTGTAACGATCAGTCTGAGTACTATACATATTTGAGATCTCAGAATTCATCGTTTTCTGCAGTTTGGTATAATAATAGGAGTCGCGGATCAGCACGGGCAAGAGGTTTCTATAGTCCGGCACCACCAGATGCGCATTGTCATACAAAGCGGTGTAGGTGGTAAAGCCCAGACGGGTGCCGATGAATGGACTCACCTGCAGGTGGGTGCCCCAGAGCTTTTCACGCATGGCATCCTTGCGGGTGGCAAGGTTGATATAGGGCATGGCAAAGGGGACGTAAGTCTGCCCCGGGCCGGGCTCGG
>CAZWUD010000093.1:0-5762 GCA_964637055.1 uncultured Candidatus Cloacimonadota bacterium | reverse complement strand
ATGAACAGCACTCTGGGACAGGAAAAGAGTGACGTGGCCATCCCCATTTTATGCGGTCCGGAGATAGCCGTGCCCGCCACCAAGAGCTTCATGAATCAGATCACCCTTTTCTACTACCTGGCGATCCGGGTGGCGGAAATGAGGCTGGAGATGCACCGGGAAACCCTTGATCCCAAAGAGCTAAAGCGTCAACAGGCAGTGTTGAAGATGCGCCGGAAAACCCTGAGTGACATTCCCATGTTGCTGAAAGAAACTGTGGATAAGACCGACGACCTGATAGACACTATGGCGGGCAAGATCTATATGGAACCTTCCATGCACGTTCTGGCGACCAAGATCAGCGGCGTGGCCATGGAGGGAGCCCTGAAGATTCGCGAGACCCTGCTCAACCACGCGGAAGGCAAGGAAGCCAGCGAGTTCAAACACGGACCAAACACCATTCTGGGAAAAAACACAGTATTTGGAGTCAAGCACGTGCGCAGCTTTGTGCGGTCTTTCAGCCGCATGATCGACACCATTGACGAAGAAGCTGATGCCCACAAGATCTCCCATGCCGAGCGCAAAAGCATCATCAAAGCCATCGCTGACTACAGCTTCACTCACAATAGACCCTTCAATCTCTCTGCACAGGCCACCAAGGTCTTCAACAGCGTGGTGCAGGGGCAGGATTTGTTTGAGCCGCTATACCGCAATTATCCCTTGATCTACGTGACCGGACCGGACGCCCGTGACGTCAACCTCACCATCTCCCAGATCAACACACACAAAATCCGTGGTGCAGATAGCTACGTGATAGCCGAGGAGAATGATAACCTGCTGAAAAACGCATCTCTCAACCCCAAGGAAGGCTCTTATTACGGCTGGGGATACATCATGCTGCCCAAGACCGGAGACAGCCTCATGACCTGTTTCTCGGCCACGATAGTCTTGCAGCTTTTGGCTCTGAGGATGAGCATCCGCAAGATGAAAAAGCTGGATATGCTGGATGTGAGAGATCACGGCGTGCATCCTGATGTGCCCAAAAACGTATCAAAATCTATAACGGTGGACTAAGGACATGAGAATCGGCTTTGGTTACGATGTACACCGTTTGGCAACAGGCAGGAAGCTGATCCTGGGCGGAGTCTCAGTCCCCTTTGACAAAGGACTGATGGGACATTCCGATGCGGATGTGCTCCTGCACAGTGTTTGTGATGCGCTACTGGGCGCATTGGCCATGGGCGACATCGGCCGTCACTTTGCCGATACGGATCCCTCTTTCAAAGACATAGATTCCCGCATCCTGCTAAAGCGCTGCTATGATATGGTGCTAAAGCGTGACTACCGGATTGCCAACCTGGATGCCACCATCTGTGCCGCTGCGCCCAAGCTGAGCCCATACATCGATGATATGCGCCAGAGGCTGGCGGAAGACCTGGCCTGTGACATCGGCCAGATATCCATCAAAGCGACTACTGAAGAAGGCCTCGGCATCTCCGGCTGCGGAGAAGGCATGAGTGCCACTGTAGTGGTTTTGATTCAGCCAGCATTATGAAAGCCATCGCTGTAATCGGATACCATCACACTGGTAAAACCACCACCGTGGTGGCTCTGGTAAAAGCCCTTTCGGCAAAAGGCTACAAGGTGGCCACGATCAAGGACATCCACAGCGAGAAATTCCGGGCGGATACAGCCGGGAAAAACTCGGCCCTGCATGTCGATGCCGGCAGCATCCAGAGTATCGCCCGCGGGCTGCATGACAGCGCCGTGATCTATCCCAGGCAGTTGACGCTTCAGGAGATGCTGTCCCGGATTGAGGCGGACTTTTTGATCATCGAGGGCATGAAAGATGCGCCGGTGCCAAAGATCGTCTGCGCTGCCGATCCCAATGAGCTGAAAGAACTTGTGGATGACAGCAGCATCGCTATTTCCGGCATCATAGCCGACAGCGACTATCAAGACTCAAGTTTACCCATATTCAGTTCGATCCGGGATGCGGACAAACTTTGCAGCTATGTGATTGAGCGCAGTTTTGAGGTCTTGCCCGCAGCTGACCCAGAGTGTTGCAGCCGTTGCGGATCAAACTGTTATGATATGTGTTGCGAGATCGTGCAAGGCCGCAAAAGCCGCACAGACTGTGTGCTGGACGGACACAAGCGGATCAGCTTGAAAGTGGCCGGCAAAGAGCTGCTGATCGTGCCTTTTGTGCAGGATATCTTGAAAGATACCATCATGGCCGTAATCAGCAATTTACGTGACGTCGAAGCCGGCAAAGATATCGAGATCAGGATCCACAATGAAGGCGAGTGACTATTTTTGTGAGCGCGATCCGATTGCCTTTCCCAAGTGGCAGCAAGCGACTGTGGGCATCGCCGGAGCGGGTGGTCTGGGTTCCAATGCCGCGATGCTTTTGGCCCGAGCCGGCATCGGAAAATTGATCATTGCAGATTTTGACAAAGTAACGCTCTCCAATCTCAACCGCCAAGCTTACAATATCGATCAGATCGGCCTGCCCAAAACCAGAGCCCTGCAGATGAACATCCGCATGGTCAATCCCTTCATCAATCTGGATATGCACGAGGTCAGGCTAAATCCCAATAACATCGCCAAGCACTTTGATAGAGTGGATGTGTTGATCGAAGCCTTTGACAAGAGTACTGAAAAGCTGATGCTGGTGGAAAGCTGGCTCAAGCATTACCCCAAAATCCCCCTGATCTGTGCCTCCGGGCTGGCGGGATATGGCCGCAGCAATGACATCCAGATCCAAAACGAAGGCTATCTGTACATCGTGGGTGATCAGAGCAGCCGGCTACAGGAAGGGATCTCTCCGATTGCCACGAGGATGATGATTGTGGCAGCGATGCAGGCAAATCTGGCCCTGGAAATCATCGCAAATAATCAAGGATAGGCATGGAAAAGAAGATTAGAATAAACGGAAATATAAGGGATTGGCATGAGGGCATGACCGTGCGCGATGCCCTGAAGATGATGAATTATAGCTTCCCCATGCTGGTTACAAAGATAAACGGCCAGCTAATCCCGCGGGATCAGTATGACCATGCCACCATCCCCGAGGGCGCAGATCTGAGGGTCATCCACCTCATCAGCGGAGGTTGAGGAGTCTGTGCAATTGCAGGCTGAGCTTCACCTGCAGACCATCTTTCAACAGCCATTTTGCCAGGCTATCTGCCGGCAACACCGGATTCACCGGTGAAAAGTGTAGAGTTTTCCCCACCAGCCCGTATTTTCGCACAAAGTCCCGCGCAAAAACGTAATCCGCATAATCACTCAAGACAAATTTCAGCTCGTCCCTATCCGTCAAACAATCCAGATTCTGAAGCAGGAAGCTCTCCCCTTCTCCACTACCGGGGCACTTCACATCCACGATCTTGATCACTTGGGGCGGCAGGGCTTTGATCGGCAATGAGCCATTTGTCTCCAGCAAAACCGTGTAATCCAGCTTCAGAAGCTCCTGCACCAGGTCGATTGATCGCTTTTGATAGAGCGGCTCTCCGCCGGTAATCTCCACGACGCGGGTGGGATAGCCGGATATTTCTGCAAGGATCTGTGAGATTTCCATGGGCTTGCCTGCTTGATGTGAATAGGTGGTATCACAATACTCACAGCGCAGATTGCAACCGCTCAATCGGATAAAGATACATGGCATTCCGGAATAGGAGGATTCTCCCTGCAGGCTATAGAAGATCTCGCAGACATCAAGATACATCAGATTGCTCTTTCGGGGTTAAAAGGGTAAGTAGGGGAAATCTTTGTGATAACCCAAAGCAGCGTCGATCTGTCGATTTATTCCCTGAGGATCACCGATCACAAATTTTTCTCTGTCGCCACAGCTAAATTTGCTGTAAGTCCCTTTCAGATCAGGGAACTCTTCCAGATAGATGCTGTCTCCATAGCGGGGAATCCCATCCACGATCAAAAGCTTGATCTCAGCCATTTCCAGCTTCATCAGATTTTCAAAGGGATCTTCTGTCTTTTGATCAATCAAGAGCAGATTTTGAGTATCCTGCGGATTCAGCTCGGCGTAATCCTTTGACAAATAGAGGGCTTTGACGGCATTGACCGTAACCATGCGGTAGATCTCTTTGGGTGATATATGGGGAAACTTCTGGCGTATTAAGGCAAATTCACCGATCAGGTTATGGGCTCCACTCATCGTGGAATCAGTTCCGATCACCACATTTGCCTTATATTTGAAAGCGCTGTCTATATCAAAAGTCTTGCCGATCAGATAGTAATTTGAATCAGGACACCAGCATACCGTGGCGCCTTTTTCGGCAATGCGCCTGATCTGGGCCTGGGTGAATGCGATGCCGTGGATCATCATGGTGTTTTCCCTCAGCAGATCCTCTTTTTCCAATTGGGCAAATTCTGCCTTAGTGATCTCATCTATACCCTCACCCAGATGTATGATAAATGGCATGATTCCGCCACTGAGCTCCAGTTCTTTTTCCGGACTTTCATCACCCCACCAGTTTCCCAGGTTCAGAGAATGACACTGGCGATAGTGCCTGGTCACGATGATTGGCATAGCATCGTAGTATGATTTTTCCTGCAAAGGCGCATGATCCTGCACGATGCCGCAGCCTGAAAAAAGACTTTTGTAAGCTCCCAATTGAGCCATCGTAAGCGCCGGAGCTGAGGCCAGATCAAAGGAGCCGTCATTCAGCCAAAACTTGCTGCGCTCGGTAAAGCTCAAGGACCCCTTCATATCCTCCACCCAGATATGAGAATTCGGATAGGGACGATTATCTCCGGCTTTGGGCACCCAATTCCCCACAAGATGATCGTGGGCGTTGATCAGGGGCAGAAAGGCCACACTGTCCGGAATCCGGTTCACCAGCTTCTCAGATGATCTTGGATTGAGATCCAGGATTACTTCATCCTGGACATCATCAGGATTGATCACGCAGCGGCTGGCCTGGATCCTCATAAGCGCAGTTCTTTGATCTTTTTAATGAGTCTTGGCAATACTTCAAAGAGATCGCCCACGATGCCCAAGTCTGCCACTTTAAAGATCGGTGCATCCGCATCCTTATTTATGGCAATGATATAATCTGCCGAGCTCATGCCGGCCAGATGCTGAATGGCTCCCGATATGCCGACTGCGATATAGATGCTGGGCTTGACCGTCTTCCCCGTCTGCCCCACTTGGTGAGAATAGGGAATCCACTCGCTATCTACCGCCGCTCTGGATGCGCCCACTGCGCCGTCCAAAGCCTCGGCCAGCTCTTCGATCAGAGCAAAGTTTTTGGCATCCTTGATGCCGCGACCACCGGATACAATCACATTGGCATCGGTGATATTGATCAAATTGGTTTTTTCTTTTTCAAAAGAGATAAATTGGCTTATATCTTCTTCCAGTTCAAAATTGAACTCTTCCCGGATCACAGTACCGCTACGTCCATCATCCCGAGCCAGGGGATTCATGACTTTATGGCGCACGGTGGCCATCTGAGGCAGGTGATTTGCCGTGACTATAGTGGCCATGATATTGCCTCCAAAGGCTGGGCGCGTCTGCAGGAGATTACCGGTCTCATCATCAATAGCAAGCCCGGTGCAATCCGCTGTGAGCCCGGTATTTAGCTTCACGGCAACCCTGGGGATGAAGCTGCGTCCGATCACTGTCGCTCCGGCCAGAATAATTGCTGGGTTGTGCTTCTGGGCCAGATAGACCATAGCCTCGCTGTAGCGCTCATCACGAAAATGCTTCAGAGCCGGGTCATCGATGGTGATGACCTGATCTGCACCGTAAGCTATCAACT
>CAZWUD010000092.1:0-5800 GCA_964637055.1 uncultured Candidatus Cloacimonadota bacterium | reverse complement strand
GAGGCCGGGATGCAGCCTCCCGAAGGACCGCCCATCTGCACGGCTTTGAAGGGCAGATCCGTCTTCATGCCGCCGCCCACTTTGTAGATGATATCTTTCAAGGTGATGCCCATGGGCACCTCGATGAGGCCGCTGCCGGCGATCTTTCCGGCCAGCGCAAAAACCTTTGTCCCGGGCGATTGCTCGGTCCCAATCTTGTGAAATTCACTCGCTGTATTTTTTATGATCCAGGTGATATTAGCCCAGGTTTCCACATTGTTGATATTGGTCGGGCAGCCCCAAAGTCCGCTTTCAGCGGGAAATGGCGGGCGAATGGTGGGCATCCCGCGTTTGCCTTCGATGGAATGCATCAAAGCAGTCTCCTCACCGCAGACAAATGCCCCGGCACCTTCTTTGATATGCAGCTCAAAATGGAAATTCGTGCCCAATATATTGTGCCCCAGATATCCCTTTTCTTTTGCGGCAATGATGGCGATATTCAGGTGTTCTATGGCCATTGGATATTCCGCGCGGCAGTAGATATAGCCCTCATCCGCACCCATTGCATAAGCGCCGATAATCATGCCTTCGATCACGTTGTGTGGATCTCCCTCCAGCGTGCTGCGATCCATAAATGCTCCGGGATCGCCTTCGTCGGCATTGCAGATCACATATTTCTTCGGGCCTTTAGCACGAGCGGCAAAGCTCCACTTGAGGCCTGTGGAAAAGCCGGCTCCTCCGCGTCCGCGCAACCCGGAAGCCTTCACTTCCTCCACGATCTCCCCGGGCTGCATCTGCAGAGCTTTTTTCAGAGCTGTGTATCCACCGGATGCTTCATAGTCTGTGATAGACTTGGGATCGATCACACCACAATTGCGCAATACGATGCGGGTCTGCCCCTTGAGTAGTGCATTGTGTTTCCCTTCCTGGCGGTCTGCGAGAATGATATTTGCCTTGGGCAGCTCGCCCCTGCGGTAGTCCTCCAGGTGAGTCACCAGATCTTGGGGTTCCACCGTACCAAGGCTGATCCAGCCCAATTCCCCACCGTCAAATTCCACGATCGGCTCTTCAAAACACATCCCGATGCAAGCAGTACGGCTCAGATCAAAATCCGCTCCGCCTATTCGGTAGTTATTCAAAATCTCATAAAGCTCTGCCGCTCCGGCTGCTATGCCGCAACTGGCCATGCCGACCTTGACCTTGATCCTATTCATTTTCTCCCCAGATGAGCATAGCGCTCCAGGATTGCCGGGATGCTTTCGGGCTTCAATTTGCCGTAGGTGGTGTCGTCAATCATGATCACTGGAGCCAGCGAGCAGCAACCCAGACAAGCCACTTCCTCCAGGGTGAAATTCATATCAGAGGTGCTCTCCTCATCTTCTTTCAGGTCGAGTGCATCCCTCAAGGCCGTCTTGATACCGTCTGCATCGGAGACGTGGCAGGCAGTGCCTTTGCAGATGCGGATGATGTGTTTCCCTTGAGGTTTTAGCTTGAACAAGGAGTAAAACGTGGCCACTCCATAGATGTCCGCAGCAGGGATTTGCATATGGTCTGAGATATAACGCATCGTATCCTTGGAGAGATAGCCGAGATTGCGTTGCACTTCCTGCAAAAGTGGGATCAGGTTACCGGCTTTACCCCGGTATTTATCGATGACAGCGTCAAGCTGCGTGAAATCTGACTTCATTGAGTTTCCTTTGTCCTAAGCTTTTGGTAAATGATCATTATAGATGGTTTTTTGACCGTTACCTTGTGAACGATAAATAAAGAGACAGCCTGACTGTCAATCTAAAAATGGCTCGGCCGGGGCGTAGATCCCTTATTCTTATTGCTTTACCTGCCCCTGGCTCAAGGGGTCAATCCGCGATTGTGATGAGATCGTCTTTGCTGCATTGATCCACAAAGCCCGCAGTGGTGATCAGGAAAGCGTTGACATGATTCCACAGCCCTCTTTGCTGACATCTAGAGATGCTTAGGCATCAGGCCAATACTTTAGATGAGGTTAGATTTATGCATATAAAAGATGCCCGGCTCTACCGGCAAATCCTGCAAAAAGCAGATAGCTGGCTCTCCGCCCGCGCCAATCCCGCCAATGTGCTCAAGTATTCCCGTTACTTCAAGGATGGATACAATGCCTGGGGTAACGACGTCTCCCAGATCAATCTCCTGGCAGACAATCTCCTGGAGGAATATCCCGATCTCACGATGTTTAAGATCATAGAGATCGCACTTTTGCTCTTTCAACACGGCAAATACGAAATGGGCAGCCTGGCGATCCGCTTGATCGAGCTGCGCTTGAAAACAGCAGATCGGGACAGCTTTGACGGCATCAAATCCTGCTTTGATTTCGGCGTAAACAACTGGGCGCATGCGGATTATCTCTGCTCCAAAGTGACGCCGCATTTTCTGAAGATAGAGATTGTGGATTTACAGGACTATGCCCCGTGGATAGAGTCAGATTCGCGCTGGACCCGGCGGGCTGCTCCGGTGAGCCTGATCAAGAGTAAAAAGGATCTGGATGTGGATGCCTTGCTGGCGTTTGTAAAGCCGTTGATGACGGATCCCGAGCGCGTCGTGCATCAAGGCACGGGCTGGTTTTTGCGCGAACTTTGGAAGATCCATCCCCAAAAGGTGGAGGACTTTCTCTACTCCCACAGAAATACCGCCGCGCGGCTGATCATCCAATATGCCACCGAGAAACTCAGCAAAAGCGAGCGGCTCAGATTTCGCAAAGACAAGGCCCCCAAATCAAAGGGCTAAAGCTCTTCTACCGGCAGATTCAGCCTATTCTTCTTCTTCGTCCTCAGTGCTGTCGTCTATGATCAGCTCTTGCGGGGCTTGATGACTGGGCAATTCTTCGACCTTACTCAGTTTTCTGACAATTTGCCGGCTGCGGTGGTGGGCTTTGTCCAGTTCCTTGCCGACAGATTCAATCTTCATGCGAGTCTTTTCCAGAACATTGCCAAAGAGACCAAAATCCTTCTTCACGGCTGCCAATACTTTCCAGACCTCGCTGCTTTTCTTTTGGATGGCAAGGGTCTTGAAGCCCACTTGCAGACTGTTCAATAGCGCCGCCGCGGTGGTGGGACCGCAGACGATCACGGAAAATTCGCGCATGATCTGCTCAAAGAGACCGGGAATGCGCAAAACTTCGGCATAAAGGCTCTCAAAAGGCAGGAATAGAATGGCAAAATCCGTGGTCACAGGAGGGTTTAGGTATTTATTCTTGATGTCCCGTGCAGAGGCCTTGATGCTGTTTGCGATCGCTTTTTGACTGCTGATGATGGCCACCCGATCGCCGCTTTCAAAGGCATCCACCAGCCTGTGGTAGTCCTCGATGGGAAATTTGGCGTCGATGGGCAGATAGACGCGGGAATCCAGATCATCCTTGCCGGGCAGCACCACTGCAAATTCCACTCGCTCATTGCGCCGCTTGTTGGGCTGAAAGTTTTTCTCATATTGTTCCGGCGTAAGGATCTCTTCCAATAGGCTCTCGAGCTGCAATTCGCCCAGGATTCCACGGGGTTTCACTCCCTCCAGAGCACGCTTGAGCCCACCCACATCCGAGGCCAGAGAACGCATCTCACCCAGGCCTTTGTGCACTTCCTCCAGGCGTTTACTGACCTGAGAAAAGGATTCATCCAGGCGTTTTTCCAGCGTGGCATGCAGCTTTTCATCCACAGTCTTGCGCATCTCTTCCAGCTTGATTTCGTTGCCACTGCGGATGCTCTCCATCTTTTCTTCGATGCTCTTTTTGAGCTTCTCGGATTGCTCGGTATTGCCTGTGGTCAGCTCGCTCAGTTTGCGGGAAAGGCTTTCGGAGAGGTTGCTTAAGTTTTTGGCCAGTTCCTGACGGCTGTTTACGGCATCAGAGGCGATCTGCTTGGCCATTTCGTTGAGGGTATTACGGAGTTCGGTGCGGGATTCTCCGGCCAGCTTTAACTGGCTGTCCGTGGCGTTCTTCACCTGGCTGGAGAGCTCAATGCGATTGTCACTATTCAGTTTGAGCAGATCCTGACGCAGGCTGCTCTCCGTGTCTTTGAGGCTACGGGCCAGCATCTCCACCTCGCGGCCGAGGCGGGTCAATTCTTCCTCTGCGCTCTGCGGCTTGCGCTTCAGGAGTATCAGAATCAGTAAAATGCTGATCGCCAAGAGAGCTAAAATGATGTATTCCATAGTGTGTCCTCCTTTATTGGCTTTGAATCACCAGTGTAGTGTTCTACCCAAAAGCGGGCCTTTCTATCAAAGAAATCCAGGGCTCCCTCTATGCAAGGGAGCCCGAGAGATCATATATTAAGCGTTAAGCTCGGGATAGAGCGGAAATTTGGCAGTCAGAATCTGCACTTCGGCCTTGATTTTGGCCAGCTCTTCCTCGTTATCAATGTTGTCACGCACTTTGGCTATCAGACGGGCAATCGTCTTCATCTCGGCTGCGCCCATACCGCGGGTGCTCACTGCGGGGGTTCCCAGACGGATACCGCTGGCCACAAAGGGGCTGCGGGTGTCAAAGGGCACGGTGTTCTTATTTGCCGTGATGCCGGCCAGGTCAAGAGCTCCTTCCATCTTCTTGCCGCTGGGGCCGCCTTCCTCTTCAGGACCGAGGTCGAGCAGGATCAGGTGAGTGTCCGTGCCGCCGGAAACGAGGTCAAATCCCTCTGCTACCAGGGCTTCTGCCAGGACTTGAGCATTGTCAACCACCCGTTTCATATAGGTCTTAAATTCGGGCTGCAAAGCCTCGTGAAAAGCCACGGCCTTGCCCGCAATAGCGTGCATCAAGGGGCCGCCCTGAATGCCGGGGAAAACGTTGCTATCGATGTCTTTGGCAAATTCTTCACGACAGAGAATCAAGCCCGCACGGGGACCGCGGAGAGTCTTGTGGGTGGTGGTGGTCACCACGTCGGCATAAGGCACTGGGTTATCATGCAAACCGGCCGCGACCAGACCCGCTATGTGCGCCATATCCACCATGAAACGGGCTCCGATCTTGTCCGCAATCTCACGGAAACGGGCAAAGTCTATCTTGCGGGGATAAGCCGAGGCACCGGTGAGGATCATTTTGGGCTTGTGCTCCAAGGCCAGACGCTCGATCTCTTCATAGTCAAATTGCTGAGTGTCCTGTCTTACAGTATAGTGTATTATGTTGTAAAATTGTCCGCTAAAAGACAGCGGATGCCCGTGGGTGAGGTGTCCTCCGTGAGCCAGCTCCAGGCTGAGCACGGTATCGCCGGGCTTCACCAGGGAAAAATAGGCGGCCATATTGGCCTGGGAACCGCTGTGCGGCTGGACGTTGGCATGCTCGGCACCGAAGATTTCCTTGGCCCGTTCAATGGCCAGACGCTCCACTTCATCGACGTACTCACAACCACCGTAGTAGCGGCCATAGAGCTTGTAATTTACCTTACCGGTTTTTTTGCTCCAACGGTAAGGATAGCCTTCAGCATATTTATTGGTCAAAATGCTGCCCTGAGCCTCCATCACCGCCAGAGAGGTGAAGTTTTCACTGGCAATCATCTCCAGATTATCCTGCTGGCGCTCCAATTCCTTGGTCATCGCAGCATAGATTTCGGGATCTTGTGTTTGGATATGTTTCACTTTCTTTCTCCTTGATCTATCTTATTTAATCTATTCTCGTGTCTCCCGCCCTCAAAAGGGGTCTGGAGCCACTCTTTGACAATCTCAATGGCATATGCGGTCGCGGTGAAGCGCCCGGCCAGAACCAGGACATTGGCATCGTTGTGCATCCGGGAAAGCCGCGCCACATCAGTCAGAGAGCAAAGGGCAGCCCGAATGCCGGGAACTTTGTTTGCGGTGATGCTCATCC
>CAZWUD010000091.1:0-5918 GCA_964637055.1 uncultured Candidatus Cloacimonadota bacterium | reverse complement strand
GATTAAATGAGCGCACCATCTGGTCTGTATATAGATAATAAGAGATAATCGCCGGCTGTCCCCGATAGACCTTCTGCTTTTGGGGATGAGCCAGAATCATCGTTGATCCGGTCATGCGGCTGGCAGACCACGGCATATCGGGATCATCAAAATCAAAGGCACCCGGCAGAGGAGGACTGCTTTGCCCGCTCTGTCCGGCTGCTGAACTCACAACCCTCAGCTTGATCTCCGGAGTGCCGTAAACTTTGTTACCTATCTGTAAATCTTGTGTACGTATCACGCTTTCACCTTCCCGCCGGGGGATATAGGTGTAGATATAATAGCGCTGATATTCCCGATGAGACTTGAAATTGATGATGCTGGTGCTGCTGCGGGCGGAGCTGCGCATATTCACAAATGTGAAAAGCTCAATCTGGGGTGGGGCCGGCTCGGAGATATCTATCTTGTCTTCGCTGGTGATTTGGATCGTATATTCCAGCCGGTCGGCCAGGCTGAGGGTATTGCGATTTACCGAAGCGGTGACCGAGATTCCCGCCATGAATGCGGGGATCAGGATCAAAAGCAGTGCAAGGGTCTTTTTCATCTTACCACCAGTTTTCTGTTTTAGGAGGGCTTTTTTGGGCCTGTTTTTGCCGTTCTTGTGCCTCAAGATTGTCCAGCGCATCGAGGATGTTTCGATAGTCCTCCTCGGCCTGTTGCTCTTGATCTTGATCCTGGCTCTCTGGCTGAGGTGGAGGGGGATTTTCCTCCAGCTTTTTGATTGCTAATTCCAGATTTGCCTTGATGTCTTCGTCATCCGGCGCGCGTAGCAATGCTTCACTAAAGAGATCCACTGCCTTCTGATAGTCCTGCTCTTTGAAGGCGATATTGCCTCTGTCATAATAAGGCCCGGCGGGTTCAGGATCAAGCTCATTTGCCCTTTTGGCAGACTCTTCGGCTGCTGTCAGTCTATCCTCTTTGTAAAGGGATTTGGCCAGATTGGCACTGGCTGTGGCGTCATCACCGGCTTGATTGCGTTCAAAGAGCTTTCCGGCATCCTCATAGCGTTTCAGGCTGTATAAGGCTGAAGCCAGACTGTTTCGGAAGATGCGAGGACGCAAGACTATCTCCAGTGCCAAAAGCAAAAGCAACACTATCAAGAGGATAAGCATGATTTTACGGGATTTCTTCATCTTTCTTTGGGCTCCCGTTTTAGTGCCATGATCAGTGATTCCAGGATCAAGAAGGCCACTGCCAGAAGGGCAAAGATGTGGTATTGTTCTTTATAGAGATTCAGGGTTCTGGTGGCGGTTTTGCTCTTTTCCGTTTGATAAATCCGGGAAAGCAACAACCCTATCTCCGCTGCGGAAGGCGTGATGCGGAAAAAATCACCACCGCTTAGCTTGGCAATGCGCTCCATGGTGGCGGCATCCAGCCTGCTGATGCGCTCCTCACCGGTATAGGGATTGCGGATCACGGCTCCCTTTTCAGAGCCCACGCCCATTGTATAGATGCGCACTCCGTCCGAGGCCAGATCCCGGGCTTTGCTTATTGCATTGGCCGCAATGTCTTCACCATCCGAGATCAGGATCAGGACTCCGGATCCCGGACCGGCCTGAAAGGCTATCCTGCCCAGATCCAAAGCCCGGCCAATGTCAGTTCCAGCGCGAGCTGCGGAATCAGTATTCAGAGAGCTCAGCACCATCTTTACAGCCTCGTGGTCATCGGTCAGGGGACAGTCCATCGTGGCCGCACCGGCAAAAGATATCACCCCCAGGCGGTCGTCCTGAAGCTGATCAATAAAGGCCGAAACTTGCAGGATTGAGCGGCTGAGGCGATTGGGCTGGATATCGCTGGCTTCCATGCTGCGGGAGATATCGATGGCGAAAATGATGTCAATTCCTTCCGAGCCCAGCTCACGCTGACGGTAGTCCCATTGCGGACGCGCCACGGCAATCACGATGAAGATGAAGGCGACCAGCATCAGGAAAAGCTTCAGCCCGCTGTAGTAAGGCGAGCGATTTTGCAGATAGATCTCCCTGAAGGCAGGCTCGGCAAAGCTGGAGAAGCGGGAGCCAAACCGCCGGTTGCTGCGGATGATCAGCCAGATCAGCACCGGCACCAAAAACAAGAGATAGAGATTTTGAGGACTGAATATATTCATGATTTACTCTGGCATCAAGGGCATCAAATGGCTCTTCAAGAAAATCTCCAGCGCCAGCAATATCAGCGCTAACCACAAGAAAAGCATAAACTTATCGTCCCAACGGTATCGAATGGTGGAGCTGTATTCTGTGCGCTCCATCTCATCCAGCTCTTTCATAATGCTCTTTAGTTGCTTGGCATCCATCGCTTTGGCGGCAGCCTGGGTCCCGGTGATCTGGGCAATCTGATCCAGGGTATGCATGTCCAGCTCTATCAAAGTAGGGTTATTGCGCGTGCCAAAGAAAGGGTCGGCATAAGGAAATGGCACCATCCCACCGCTACCTACGCCGATCGGATAGACCTTGATGCCCAGGGATTTGGCAATCTGGGCGGCGGAGATGGGGTCGATCTCTCCGGTGTTGTTTACCCCATCCGTGATCAGGATCACAATGCGGGACTCAGCTCCGCTGTCCTTGAGCCTGGCCACGGCTTTGGCCAGACCCATCCCCACGGCGGTGCCGGAAGCTTCCATATTGACCTCCAACCGGTCCAGAGCATGCATCACTGCGGCGTGGTCATAGGTCAGAGGGCTGGAACTGATGGCATATTCGGAAAAGGCAACCAGGGCAAAGCGGTCATTGGGGCGTCCGCTCACAAAATCTTTGGCCACTTGCACCGCTGCACCGAGCCTGTTTTGGGGCAAAAAGTCCAGCGCCAGCATGGATCCGCTCACATCCAGTGCGATGGCGATATCCACGCCCTTTTTGTTGAAGTCCCGGCGGGCTGTTCCCCACTGGGGACCTGCCAGTGCCACTATCAGGCAAAAAAGGATCAGCGCTCTCAGTCCGGGATAGAAATATGCCCAAAAACGCTGTCCGCCTGAGATTTGCAAAAGCATCTGCAGACGGCTGAATGGAAGGGAGAGCTTGCGCTCGCAGCGCCAGCTCAGCTCCAGATAGAGATAAGCCGGAATCAGCACCAGCAGTAGTAGATAGAGTGGATTGGCCAGCCTAAACATCATGCTCCCGGGCAGCTTGTAAAAGGCAGATGCGCAGAGCCTGAGTCTGAGAGCGGATCTGCTCGGGAGTGGGTATCATTCTGGCAAATTTCACCCTGTCACAATAGCGCAGGATGTCCAGCAGCTCAGTAGCATTCGGCGGTTTCAGGATTCGCATCATACCCTCAATCTCAGTGGTGGTCATCTCCATGGCATTGAAATATAAACCATGCTCCAAAAACTCCCGCAGTATCATCGAAAGCTGATAATGGTAATCCATCGGATCCGTCTCAGCCAGAGCGCTTTGCTCCAGGGCGTCCAGCTTCCTGAGTGCCACTTTGTAAGCCGGCACGATCTTTTTGGGAGTGGACGGGATCGGTTTTGGTGCAGGCGTCGGCCTGGCTTTTTTGGTGAAAGCTTTGATGATCAGGATGCTGGCCAAAACCAGGCATCCCAAAAAGATGATGAGATAGAGCCAAAAAGGCAGTTGCCACCGGTAGCGCTCTGGTGGCTTGATATCGCGCAGAAGGCTGTCTGCTTCTGCCCTCGTGGCCAAAACATAGACCCTGAAAGCATCGGTGGATCCGCCAAAGCGCAGCAGCCCCCGGGCTTTCAGATCCAGCTTTGGAAATGAGAGCGCTCCCACCCCCAGCGGTACGATGCGCAGTTCCGCCCGGCTGCCTTCGCCTTGCTGCCGGATATCGGTATGCAGGACGCGAAAGCTGCTGAGACTATCCGGAATCACCACTTCGGAGATGGGGAAGTCGGTCTGAATCACCAGGCTAAAGGGCGTGCCGATGCTGAGGCTGTCTGCCCCCACCAGGCTCTGCCTGATCTCTGCGCCGAGGATCGCCATCATCAGGATAAGCGTCAGAATCAGTGAGAGTTTCTTCATCTATGCCTCCGTCTTGCCCGCAGAGCGAAAAACTGACGCAGGACGCGCACAATAGAATCCCGATTTGTAAAGAGCATGTGATTGCAGCCCATTTCTTTGAAGCTCGCCACCAGTTTCTTTTGATGCAGATCGGCTTGGGCTTTGAAAGCACTGCGCAGCCTGGCATCGGAGCTATTGATGTAGGCCAGTTTCCCGGTTTCCGGATCTCTCAGACGCAAGATGCCGGCATTGGGCAGACCCAGCTCGCTGTCATCCAGGACCTGCAGAGCGATCAGATCATGCTTCCGCGCCAAAATAGACATCTGCTTTTCATAGCCATGATCCAGGAAGTCGGATAGCAGAAAGACCACGGCGCGCTTTTTCTGTATCTTGCCGGCATAGGCACAGGCTCCGGCAAGGGAGGTCCGGCGGCCGGAAGGCTCGTGGTAGAGGATCTCCCGCAGGATTTCCAAAGCCCGGTTGCGCCCTTTGCGTGGGGGGAGATACTTTTCCAGACGGTCGGAATACATGATCAGGGAACAGCGGTCGCCATTTGCCACCGCCGAAAAAGCCAGAGTGGCCACGATCTCGGCAATGCGCTCCTTTTTCAGAGCATAGGAGCTGCCCAAAAACTGCGAAGCGCTGATATCCACGATAAAGACTATGCTCAATTCCCTGCTTTCACGGTATTTCTTGATGTAGGGCAAGCCCAGCCGGGCAGAGACATTCCAGTCTATATCCCGGTAATTGTCCCCGGGCTGATATTCGCGGACTTCACTGAATTCAATGCCCTGCCCCTTGAAACTGGAGTGATATTCTCCGCTAAAGATCTCGTCCACTATGTTTTTGGTAGAGATCTCCAAACGGCGGACTTTCTTCAGCAGATCAGCGCTGCTAACCAGGTGCACGCTTTCGCCCCTTTTTAGGGAACCTCAATCTCGTCCAGGATGCGTCCCACGATCTCCTCGCTTTTGATCTCCTCGGCTTCGGCTTCATAGGAAAGCACGATTCTGTGCCGGAGCACATCTTTGCCGATGGCTTTGATATCATCGGGAATCACATAGGCCCGGCCTTCCAGATAGGCATGAGCCTTGGCAGCGCGGGCCAGATTGATGCTCGCCCGTGGGGAAGCGCCAAATGAGATCAAGGGCGCCATTGTGCCCAGGCGCGGATAGCGTTCCGGATGCCGGGTGGCCATCACCAGATGCAGGATATAATCCACCAATTTCTCTTCCATAAAGACAGAGTGCATCACCTTCCGCATGTTCTTGAGCTTTTGTGGCGTCAGCACCGGTGAGATCTCCACCGGCTTCGGATCCACCACCAGCTCCATGATGCGGCGCTCCTCCTCGATGGAGGGATAGCGGATGATCAGCTTCATCATAAAGCGATCCACCTGAGCTTCCGGCAGCGGATAGGTGCCTTCTTGTTCGATCGGATTTTGGGTGGCCATCACAAAGAAGGGATCCGGCAAAGCCTCGCTGCGGTCACCGATGGTCACCTGCCGTTCCTGCATGGCCTCCAGGAGTGCGGATTGCACTTTGGATGGTGCCCGGTTGATCTCGTCCGCGAGGATGAAATTGGCAAAGACCGGCCCTTTTTTCGGGGTGAATTCACCGGACTTCTGGTTAAAGATCAGGGTGCCGGTGATATCAGCCGGCAAGAGATCGGGTGTGAATTGGATGCGGGCAAAGCTGGCCTTGAGGCCTGAGGCGAGTGTGCTGACGATCAGGGTCTTGGCCAGGCCGGGAACTCCTTCGATCAGCACGTGTCCATCTGCCAGGATGGCGATCAAAAGCCGTTTGATGATCGCATCCTGTCCGATCACTGCTTTGGCAATCTCACGTCTCAGATCCGTCAGGATCGCTGAGCTTTCCGCCAGATTTGCATGAGTTTCTTCGAGTAACACATTACCCCCTGGAA
>CAZWUD010000090.1:0-6039 GCA_964637055.1 uncultured Candidatus Cloacimonadota bacterium | reverse complement strand
ACATCCTGCCCACAGTACAGTGGCTTGTGCAAGCACTGGGTGCTCAGGCTGTTACGGATAGCGATGCACTCTCGATGGACCTGAAAGACAGGCCCCTGTATCTCTATGGAGCCAGGGGCACAAATCTCGTGCTGGAAAAGTATAAATCCACAATGCCCTTTGAGATAGATGAAAACGGCATAATGGCCGATAAACGCTACGCAGGCAGGGACCTGCGGATCGCAGTCTGCTTGCGCCATCCGCTGAATGAAAAGCTGGGGATGGTGATCCACAGTGCTCAAAATACCCGGGCAATGAAAAATTCAAGTAGTTTCTTCCACGGACCACAGGATTGGTACGTTACAAATGCCGGTCTGGAAATCCTCGGACAGGGCAATTTTACCCGGAAGGGAGAAATCTGGCGTTTCTGACAATTGGGTGCTAGTCAGCTGCATATTTCGGAAGGGCAAAAGGCGGATAGACTGCCATAGTAGTGGCGTTTGAGACGCTATCTTGCCGGATAGATCATAGACGAACGGCCAGAGCGCAAGAGCTTGATTTATGTATTGCACGCAAATTCAAGCAGAAAAACATTGACAAAAATCCCCTCTCATCCTGTCTAATACCAAATTAAGATAAAAGGACGGTATATGGCACGCCTGTTCAGTAAGGACTACCATAAGCGCTCAAATAGCTGGTATTTCAATCACGCCATCATCCCTCTGGCCGAAGGTGACCTTTGGTATTGGCACACGGTCGATGAAACTGGCAGAATACTATTCCGCTTTTTCCCAAGCCGGGCGAAGCGTGAGCATTTCAGCAAATGGGTGGAAGTCCTCTATGATCCCGAGCAGGAAAGAATCCTCCGCTTCCTCTGTGCGGAGTGTGAAGATGATGAAAATTGCCGTCACTATCTTTCGCTTTTACACTACTCATATCACCATCTCTCTGATGATATCCTGAAGGAAGAACTGGTGCAAACCTGCGACGGGGACAGTCTGCGCGGTGATCTGCGCTGGCTGGATCTCTCCCGGCGGGGACGTCTGGAGGTGGAAGGCATCTACAATCCTGAGCTAGATAAACTCCGCGTCTATCACCAAAGCTACGGGGATCTGGACATGCCCGGGCTATTGAAAATGCTGAAAGGCGATCCTGACCCCAAGGCCGAGATCGTGCACAACTATCAGGTGCTGGACGATAACGAGCTGGAGCTCTTTTTGTGGCTTGATCAAAACCGTGCCGCTTATAGCAGTAAGGGGAAGTTTTGGTCTGTTTACAAAAGCAAATTTCCCGCTCTGCTCTCCCGGCTGGAATCTCTGGCTGCAAAGGTGGTGATCAAAGAGACTTCGGAAGACCTGATCTTTGCCCCCAAGGCTTATCCGCTGACTCTAAGAATCCAGGCCGCAGGTGAAGAGAGTTTTAGCCTCTCGGCCGTGCTGGTGGACGAGCTTTCGGTCTGGTATGCGGGCTATCCCTGCTGGCTCTTTTTCCGCAACAAAGTGAGCAAGGTCTGGCTGCCTTTCCGGGACGATATCATCAATGATATCTTTACCGGGCAGATGGTAATGAGCGAAAAAGACCTGGTCTATTACCGCAGTATCGTGCACAATGAGCTATCCCGGCAGGATATCTATCTGGATTTTGATTCTGAGATTGATCTGCCGCGGGTGATAGATTCCGATCCTGCTTGCAGGCTATACATTCGCCCTCTGGGAGATGAGATAGCGATCCGCGGAAGCCTGATCTTTGGCCCTGAGCATGAGATCCCCCTGTCCGTGCTCCGTTTTCACAAACCCCTGATCTATACCAATCCACAAGGTACTGACAAAGATGATAAAAACTGGTATTATCTGCCCTTCTATCTTGCGGATAAAGTGCAGACTCTTTTGGAGGATCTGCCCACACCGCAGATCGATGAGCTGGAGCAAAATGCCCATCTGGTCTATAGTGCAGATGATTTTGAGATCTTGCAAAAAGCTATCTTCCGGCTGAGTGACAAGGATTGGGAGATCGTGATCGATGACGATCTGGCCAGCAATTTTATCACCAAGATCAAGCTGGAACTGCATCTCACGGCTCAGCGCACTGAGGATATCGATTGGTTTAGCTATGATGTGAAATACAAGCATGCCAATCTGAGCTTTAGCCATGAAGAGCTGAAACGGCACTTCCGCAGTTCCGATGACTTTTTGCACACCGTTGATGGCCGACTCTATTTCATCAGCAATCCCGAGGTTTTTCATGAGGTGGATGCGCTGATCTCGCGGAGTTCCAAGGATAGCGACGATGTTTACCGCGCCCGCATGCTGAATCTGCCCTATTATCACCGTCTGAGGGAAGAAAATCCGGCTTTCCGCATTATGGGCGATGATTATCTGGAAAAGATGTTTCATGATCTGCATCGCCGGCGCATGGATAAAGAGCCGGATCTGCCTTACTATCTGCAGACCGTCCTGCGCGGATACCAAAAGGCCGGCGTGGCCTGGCTGAAGATGCTGAAGCACTATCATTTGAATGGCATTCTGGCAGACGAGATGGGGCTGGGAAAGACTATTCAGGCGCTCAGCATCATCCTTACCGCTCCAGAGGATACCGTGAGCATGGTGATCTGTCCCAAGACTCTGACCTATAACTGGGCTGCTGAAATAGAAAAATTTCATACAAATATCCCTTATGCCATCGTGGAAGGTAATAAAGCTGCCCGCATTGAACTCTTGCACAGCCCCAATATCCGCCTCTTTTTGATCGGCTATTCGATGGTACTCAGTGATTTTAATCTGCTGAAAACCATGCAGTTTGAGTGGATTGTGCTGGATGAAGCGCAGAATATCAAGAATGTCTCCGCCCAGCGCACTTCTGCGATCAAAAAGCTGAAATCCAAACACCGTCTGGCTCTTTCCGGAACTCCGATTGAGAATAAACTCACCGAACTCTGGAGCATCATGGACTTTCTGATGCCGGGCTATTTTGGCACTATCAAGAAATTTAAGGATCGTTATGTGAATCCTGAAGATGATCGGCAGGCGCGTCTTGCACTGCATCGGGCGATCTCCCCCTTCCTCCTCCGCCGGGTGAAAAAGGATGTGCTGCTGGAGCTGCCGGACAAGCAGGAGCAGGTCTCCTGGTGCAAGATGAGCCCCCTGCAGGAAAAGCTCTATCTCCAGATCCTGGATTCGGTACAGAAAAAGCTGATGCCGGGCGCCGGCGAAGAGCTCAGCTATGTGCATATCCTGGCCGCGCTTACAAAGCTGCGGCAGGTCTGCAATCACCCCAGTCTGGCAAATCCCGACGTCTTGCCCAGTCTGGAGCTTTCGTCCAAGCTGGAGCTCCTGGTCGAGCTGGTGCAGGATTCCATCGCGGCGGGGCATAAGGTGCTGGTCTTTTCCCAATTTGTGCAGATGCTGAAGATCATGCGCCAGGTCTTTGACGCTCTGGGCGTATCCTATAGTTATCTGGATGGTAAGACCAAAGACCGGGTCAGTCCGGTGCAGGATTTTGAGACAGATGACAGCATCCGCCTCTTCCTCATCAGCCTCAAGACAGGCGGAACGGGGCTAAACCTCACCGCTGCCGATACCGTCATCATCTACGATCCCTGGTGGAATCCGATGGTGGAAAATCAAGCCATTGATCGCGCTCACCGCATCGGACAGACCAAGAAGGTGCAGGTCTTCCGTCTCATCACAAAATCCACCGTGGAAGAAAAGATCCTGACTCTGCAGCAAAACAAGATGGAACTCTTCAATGAAGTCATCGAGGGCGGAGCGGGTGTGTTGAAGAGCATGAGTATGGAAGAGCTCAAGGGGCTATTTAGTTACTAAGAAAATGGCTCACTTTCAAATTCTATGAAGGTGAGTACAAAAAAGAGTTGATCCCGATCCCGTTCCCAGTCTCCGGTTCCGATAAAACCCAGAGTGTTCTTGGCATATAAAGATAAGATGAATACAATGAGGACTGTCGTAAGACAATATATAGAGCGTGAGTAACGAGGACAGTAAGAATGTTCTCAAATAACCAGAGAAACAATGAGTTGGGATTTGTACCACGTTTGAGACTCAACACTTCAGCAAAGGAGATTTGTCATGTTTTATGAAAAGCTGTCTGCTGCCTTCAGTATAATTCTTGTGTACATTATGTGCCTGTTTCCATTGATGCTTACGGCATCTAAGGCAAGTTCCGCGGAATATGAAAAGATTAAGCCGCTTTCGCAGACCTGCGGGAAGCTGATCATCACGGTTGATCCACGTCTGGAGCTGCTGGCGGTAATCCAGTATCTGGCTGGAAGCGATATGGTTCAAACGGATAGCGAGGGTTATGCTGCCTCTGTGGAAGAGTGGTTTGCAGACCTTCGAAATCATCCTGTCCTTGGCAGTTATCGGGCTCTGGAAGCCAAAGGCTACAGTTACGATTTGCCCGTGAGCTGTTTTTTGCGATTCGATGGTGTGCCTCTTGGCATCCAGGTTCGGACTTGGGAAACATATATGGTTTCCATGAATCAAGAAAGAATGAGATTTGTCGCCGAAGGTGGTTCGGTAGAAGACTTCTACGGCGATGTTAGGGATTTTGCAATAAAGGGTGATTTTGAGGGGTTCTTCGCCTCCCAGAGCGACTTTTTGTCGGCAAAGATCTCCTCTGTAGCTTCCTTTCTTTCGCAGAAGCCAGACATGATCGCACACATGGTGAATTGGTATGGATATAGTCGTGACAGCTATACGCTTGCGCTTTCGCCACTCCTGGTTCAAAATTGCTACGGCCCTGCACTAGTTGACATGAAAGGAAAAACAACTGTGTATTGCGTTATGGGCTTGGATACAAAGGAACTGACAGAAGATACTCTATACTATCTGGCGCGCATATTCTTTCACGAGATATCCCACTCCTATGTTAACTCCCTGGTGGATGCACATTATGATCAGTTCGCCCTTGCCCAAGTGCTTCACGAACCAATAAGTAAAAAGATGGAAACTCATGCATATAAAACTTGGTGGATAACTGTCGCTGAGCACTTTGTGCGTGCGTCGGAAATCCGGCTTCTGCAGCTTTATTTTCCGCTTGGAGAGCATAATAATTTGATGAACAGCCAAATCAACCTGGGCTTCATCTACATAGACAATATCTATTCAGGACTGCTGGAATATGAACAAGCCAAGCGTGAAACCGGAATCCGCTACGACGGATATTTCCCCCATCTGGTGAAAAACTTTGTAAAGCTTGCTGATGATCCCGAAGTAGCCACCCGCTCCCGCCTGGGTTTCAAAGGTCCGCTGAATAGCGTTGCCATAGCTCCGGTCGTAGTAATATACCCCGATCCACAGCGTGTGGAGGGTGTAGGGGAATACATTGGGCCTACTGTAGCTTTCCTGATCCAACGTCTGAATGCAGATGCATACACAGATACCGAGGCCTTGAATATGGATTTAAAGGACAAGAATGTATATGTTTACGGCGCTTTGGGCACAAATTTGTGGCTGGAAAACTACCTGCATCTGCTACCGTTCAAGATACTGCCAGACCGATTGATCGCAGATAAAGAATATGCAGGCAGCAATCTGCGAATAGCGGCCTGTCTGCCACATCCCCAGAATCCGGAGCTTGGAATGGCCGTTTATACTGCCCAGACCACTGTGGGCATGAAAGAGAGCAATTCTTTTTTCCATGGACCGGAGGACTGGTATGTTACCGACACGAATAAAAATGTCTTAGGGAAAGGTAATTTTACCGATAAAAACGAGATTTGGAAATTCTGAACTTCTTAACTACTATCAAAATGCCAAGAAAGCTTATCTCGTAATCTACATAACCCTATGAATATCACAAAGCTTACAGAATGCAAACTCTGCGAACTGCATAAGAGTAGAACCCATATTCTATTGGGCGAAGGCGATCCTCATGCCTGACTAACTGAGACTTGATTCGACTCAACAGCTCTGACCGATCGATCAGATTCTTACGATTGAGAATAAATATATCATGTTTATAAAGACCTGCCGGGAATCAGTTTCTGGGGTATAAATGTCATGCGGGCGAATGATAATTTCCAAATGTCAGTGATTTGTCCAG
>CAZWUD010000089.1:0-6139 GCA_964637055.1 uncultured Candidatus Cloacimonadota bacterium | reverse complement strand
AAAGGTCGTTATCAATGGTTTTGGGGACTCCGATGATGGGGCAACCCATTTCAAATAGTCTTTGAGAGATGCGCTGAGAGCCGTCTCCACCGATATTGATGATGGCATCGATGTTTTGATTGCGAATGCGATCGATAAATTCCTGACCTCGATCCACGGTGCTCCAGGTGCCGTCGGCATTTTTAACCGGCCACTCAAAAGGGCCGCCCTTGTTTTTTGTACCGATGATAGTTCCACCTTTCACATGGATGCCGGCCACTGTGTCCAGATCAAGATCAACGATGTGCATAGGATCGCGCAGGATTCCGTCAAAGGCATCAATCGAGCCCAGTACTTCCCAACCGTGTTCCTGCGAAGCCCGCTTTACGATTGCGCGGATAACTGCGTTCAGTCCTGGGCAATCTCCCCCGCCTGTGGCAACCAATAGTCTTTTTCTCATTAAACGTCCCTGTAAAATTGCTTTTCCTTATCTAAAAAAGCAGTGTTTTTCTGTCAAGTAAATCTCATGAACCACTTGAAAAAAGCTATTCGCGATTTTCCGGACATAAGATAGGAATTTCCTCAATTCAGAGGAAGGATCTCTGCCACCCGGTGTCTGTGACGGCGGTAATCCCTGAAACTCATGAAAGATGCCAGCGCCAAGAAACAAGCCGCAATCAAAAATACAGACTCTATCCCAAAGATACGCAAGAGACTGAATCCCAGAACCGGGGCAAAAAGCCCTCTCACCCCGGAAAGGGTGATGTGCACACTCTGATACATGGCCGCATCCTCAGTCCCGGCAAAGAAGATGGAGGACATATTCCAGGCCATATTTACCCCTGTCATTGCCAGTCCAAAGATCGTGTAAGCTATAAAGACAATGATCACTGCAACGACGGACTCACCTGCCCAGATCGAGGATAGGATCATCAGCAGCGGGAAAAACATCAAAAGAGCAAAACTAAAGCCGATATAACGGAAAGGATGCATCTTGTCATGCAGCTGGCCAAAAAGGGGTGCCAAAAACAGCATGCCTATCTGAGACAAAATGCCTTTGGCCAAAAAATTGTTTGTATAGCTCATTTGAAGCTTGTCCACCATGTAGATCGGAATGATTGGTATCATCATGATAAAGCCCATGCCATAGATCATAAAGCTACGCTCAAAGGCAGCGAAGGGCTTGTTTGTTTTCATGACCTTCAGGCTGCGCTTGATCGGCTCTATCAAGGTATCTTGCAGCCTCACCTTTTCTTTCATTTTGGGTGTATCGACCATCGGTTCCTGGATCTTGATCCTGGATAGCATGAAGCTGCTGATAAATCCGGATAAACCGGTCAACATCAGGATCCAGCGAAAGCTCTGTTCGTGGATGTCCAGCACTCTGCCTGCGACAAAGGTGACGCTGATGGAGATGATCATGCCCAGGCTCAGGGCGTAACCATATACCAGGGAGCGCCTTTGAGGACGGATATTACGCTGATAGATAGTATTTTGGGCCGGGATCAAAAGTGTGTTTGCGGAATGCACCAGGCCCATCATCAGCAGATACTCATTCATGCCGGTCAAAAACAAAGCGTAAAACAAAGAGAGGCGGCCTACTACCCCAGCCGCCAGAAAATAGCGGGATTTGTGCCGGGATCGTTCAAAGAGTCTGCCCCACCAGATCGAAAAAAAGCTTGCAATCGGCGAGACCATCGTCATCAACATCAATTGCCAATCCTGCGCTCTCAGGGCTTTTCTGGCAATAATGTCCTGGGTCTGACCCAATGACGAGACAGCTCCATTGAAAACTGCAGCCGCGAGCAATAGAATGATCGTTTGCCTGACAAAGGGATTGAACTCTTTCAGCTTCATCAGCTATCCTCGATTTTCCGTCTATATAGCAGTGAAAAAAGCCTCCCGGAGGAGGCTTTTTCTATTTTATGTGGCTTGTTTTAGTACATGCCGCCCATTCCACCCATGCCAGGATTTGGCATCGGAGCAGGGGCTTCAGGTTCCGGAATATCAGTGATGGTGCACTCTGTGGTCAAAAACAGAGCAGCGATCGAAGCGGCGTTTTGCACGGCGCTACGGACTACCTTGGCAGGATCAATGATGCCTGCGGCGTATAGGTCTTCAAATTTGCCATTGGCAGCGTTGAATCCCATGAGGATGTTTTTATAGCCCTTGATCTTTTCGACTACCACGGCACCTTCTTCACCGGCGTTTTTGGCGATTTGGTAAACGGGTATTTCCAGAGCTTTGGCCATGATTTGTACAGCCATCTTCTCTTCAAAGGAAAGTCCCTTCAAGTTTTTCAGAGCTTTGGCAGCCTGGATCAATGTGATCCCGCCACCAGGAACGATGCCTTCTTCGACCGCAGCACGGGTGGCTTGCAGAGCGTCGTCCACGCGGGCTTTCTTTTCTTTCATCTCGATCTCGGTGGCTGCACCAATGCGCAGAACTGCAACACCGCTGGAAAGCTTGGCCAGGCGCTCCTGAAGCTTTTCTTTGTCATAATCCGAAGTGGTTTCTTCGATCTGAGCTTTGATCTGCTTCACGCGTCCGTCGATTGCTGATTGTTCGCCGGCACCTTCGCGGATGGTGGTGTTTTCTTTTTCCACCAGCACTTTCTTGGCGCGTCCCAGATCTGTCATGGTGCAGCTATCCAGCTTGCGGCCCATATCTTCAGAGATCAGGGTGGCACCAGTGAGGATCGCGATGTCTTCCATCATGGATTTTCTGCGATCGCCAAAACCGGGAGCCTTGACGGCTACTACGTTCAGGACACCACGCAGTTTGTTTACCACGAGAGTAGCCAGAGCTTCGCCTTCGATATCTTCAGAGATGATGAGCATGGGCTTGCCGGTCTGTGATACTTCCTGCAAAATGGGCAGGAGATCTTTCATCACGCTGATCTTTTTGTCAAAGAGCAGAATGAAGGGATCTTCAAGCTCGGCAATCATCTTGTCCGGGTTGCTCACAAAATAAGGTGAGATGTAACCACGGTCAAATTGCATGCCTTCCACTTTCTCCAGTTCGGTATCAATGGATTTGGCCTCTTCGATATTGATGATGCCTTCGTTGCCCACGCTTTCCATGGCTTCAGCAATGAGGGCTCCGATCTCAGGATCGTTATTGGCACTGATGGTAGCAATCTGTGCAATTTCAGAATTACTCTTAATAGATTTTGAATACTCACGGATCTGTTCGACGATGACCTTGGTAGCTTTTTCCAAACCACGCTTGAGGTACATCGGATTCACTCCGGCGGTCACGTGCTTGAGACCTTCTTCGATGATGGCTTGAGCCAAAATCGTGGCGGTGGTAGTGCCATCTCCAGCATTGTCATGGGTCTTTTCCGCTACTTCTTTGCAAAGCTGTGCGCCCATGTTTTCAAATTCATCTTCCAGCTCAATCTCTTTGGCAATGGTAACGCCATCATTTGTGATGGTAGGTGAACCATATTGCTTGTCTAATACAACGTTTCTTCCCCGGGGGCCGAGGGTGACTCTTACGGCATCAGCCAGTTTGTCCACTCCACGCTTTAGGTTGGTGCGGGCTTCGTGTGAATACTGCATTTGTTTTGCCATTGTTAATTCCTCCATATTATTAAATTTAGTGAAATACGTTTTTAGCAGTCTGTTCTTATGAGTGCTAAACTTATGATAGTTCATTTCCTGTCAAGTGCAAATTTAATTTTAGCCCTTTATCCAGGATTGTTATAGCTGCTTGAGCTCTCTATTTGCTCCTTGATACTGTTGAGGGCTCTTCATCCATCCGCCATTGCCAGTTGTGCAGCGCTGTGCCGGGGATATTCATCCGGGCCTTCTCATCCAGACCCAGGATATCCTGCATGGGAATAATTCTGCGCTCACAGCCTGATATCTCGGCTATTTTGTTCATGATCTGATGGATATTATGCTCGTTGATGTCCTGCACCTGAGCCAGGTGTTGCTCACAAAAAGCCTTTAGATTACTCCTTGCGGGAGAGTTGACATCCAGGCTCTTCCACCAGCCCACTGTGGTGTCATTATCATGAGTTCCAGTGTAGATGAATCGCTCTGAAGGAAAGCTCTGCACGTCAGGAATACCCTCATCAAAACAGAATTGCAGGATTATCATGCCGGGCAGACCGAGCTGGTCTCTCAGGTTGCAGACGTCCTCGTTCAATATACCCAGATCTTCGGCGATAAAGCGTCTCATGTCAATGTCTTCAGCGATCTGCGCAAAGAACTGCTCCGGCAGCGCACGCACCCAAGCGCCTTCTGCAGCGGATTCCGGTAATAGCCCGTCGGTACTCGGGATTTTCCAATAATTGACATAGCCGATAAAGTGGTCCAGGCGTAGCAGGTCAATATAGTCAAATATCTGCTCAAAGCGTTTCTTGAAGAGCGAGAAGTTCTCTTCACGCAGTTTGTCCCATTTGTAGATAGGATTTCCCCAGATTTGTCCGCTTTCAGAGAAAACATCGGGAGGGACGCCGGCAACGCTCTGCCTTCTGCCTTCCTCATCAAGATCAAAGAGTTCCTGATTTGCCCAGACATCAGCACTTCCGTAGCTGAGGTAAAGAGGCAGGTCTCCAATTGATTTCAGGCCATTGGAGTTGAGTTTATCCTTCCAAAGCCTGAGCTGGTCTTTAAATATCACCTGCAGGGCTGCTGTCTCGCGCAGTCTGTCGCGCTCAGCCAGCTCATCAAAAAGCTGCTGAGAATAGTTCCGGTGATGACGGGGCCACTCTTGCCATCTGTCATGCCCATAGACATTTGTCAATTCCACAAAACTGAGATAGGGCTTGAGATGATCGGCGTTTCTTGAAATATAGATGTCAATATCGTGTGTTTTTAGATATGTCCTTGCTGCTTCTTTTAGCATCGGGTCTTTAAGCTTGATTACTTTCGGGTAGTCCACCTGGCCGGCTCTCGGTAACGGCCTGAGCGATGATTCTTTCAAGAGTCCATCCCTATATAAAAGTTCCGGACTGATAAGGTATGGATTCCAGGCAAAAGCAGATATAGGATTATAGGGTGAATTGCAGCGGCCGGGATGATTGAGGGGCAGTATCTGCCAATAGCTGTATCCCGATTCTTTGAGATAATCTGCAAAACGGTGAGCCGCAGGCCCCAGGTCCCCAATGCCATAATCCGTAGACAAACTGCTGATGTGCAGGAGAATGCCGCTTTCTTTCACTACTTATCCATGATCTCGATGAGCGCCAGGTCCAGATGCAAACGTTTATCGATGAAGCTGCTCTTCAATTTGTGGTCTGTATCCAGTAGCAATTCCATGATTCTTTCCAGAGAGCCGATTGAGTACCTGCTGGCAAATTCCAGATATTCGCGGCGTTGAGTGGTGTATATGTCATTTAGATATCGATTGCTAATCTCGGTATCACTGATGTGCTTTTGCCTCAGTAACTGGATTTTCCATAGATTGGTGAAAAATCTAAGCATGGAAAAAAGCACCTGCAAAAGCTCCCAATCCGCATCCAGCATCAGATCAACAGCCTGAAGGGCGGCTTTGGTCTGTCTCCTGCCCAGGGCACGATAAAAGTCTATCAAAGTGCCGGCCCGGGTGCTGCTCAAACTGGCCAGATCCTCCTGAGTGATCTGTTTTCTGTCTCCGACCAATAGATGGATCTTGGTAAGTTCGTTGGCAGCGGTATAGTAGTCCAGCTCGACCCTGGCAGTAAAATCAGCTATGGCTTGGGGGGTCATCACCTTGCCGAGTTTACGCAGTTCGTTCATCAACCATGTCCTCATTTCATTGGCAAATCGGGGAGGATTGCAATTGATGGTCACAGAAGATGCTGTCGCCTTTTTCCAGACTTTCATGCTTTTATTGATCTTCTCGGTTACGATGGCGACGGTCTGGATCTCTGAGGGACTGTCAAAGTAGTCCGAGATTACTTCAAGCTCTCTTTTATTGAAAGCTTCGGCATTTCTGATGATGACCAGCTTTGATGAAGAGAAGATCGTGAAGGTATCCAGATATTCACCCAGTTCTCCAGCCTTGATTTCATCTCCATAGACTACGGATATATCTATATCAAGCTTCTTCAGAGATCCCTTGATGTGATTGATGGCAATATCAGCCAGATAAGCGTCCATGCCCAAAATCAGATAATTCTCTCCCAGGCTGACTTTCTTTTTACCAAATTCCAGGGCGCTAATGCTAT
>CAZWUD010000088.1:0-6326 GCA_964637055.1 uncultured Candidatus Cloacimonadota bacterium | reverse complement strand
CACCCAGATGGGGTCGGAATAGCGTACATCTACCCTGGCAAAAGGTTTGGGGAACTGGAAGCGATCCCAGGAATTGAAGATCCACTCCCACTTACAATCGCACCAAATGGCCACGATGGGGATTCTGGCCATTAGTGCCAATTGGAATATCCCCGGATGAATGGTGCCCGCAGGGCCTTTTGGTCCGTCCGGTGTGATGGCCAGCGAATGTGTGCGGGCAAGGCGCAGAAGCCCTCTGAGTGCGGTAGATCCCTGTCTGGTGGTGGAGCCCCTGATGACCGTGTAGCCAAGCTTTTGCAAGGGCAAGGCGATCAGCTCTCCATCCTTGGAGGCAGAGACCATCACTGCTATGGGATCTCCTGCTCTCCCCAGTCCACAATGGATCAAATTGCGATGCCAGAAGCCATATACAACAGGCTCGCAATTTGGTTGATTTTGGACATCATATCTCAGGCTCATTTTCCACAGTCGTAGTAGCCATGAAGCTGAAAGTGCATAGAGCTTTTTGGTAAATTTAGCCATAAGTCTCAAGGAGCTGAGAGATGATCTTCGGCATCTCTTCAGATGGTTTTTTATCACTGAGTACGGCCCTCAATTTGCGCAATTCAAGCTGCACAACATCGTATCGGGGGCTACCCGGTAACAAAGCGTTGACCGCAGAGTAGATCTTATCCGGCTTCACGTCACCCTGCACGAGCTCAGGCAGCACGTCATTGTCTAAGATGATATTGGGCAGACCGATGTGTGAGACTCTGACCAGTTGTCTGCCGATGAGATACGAGATTGGATTTGTCTTGTAACAGATCACTGAGGCAGTGCCCACATAGGCAGATTCCAGGGTTACGGTGCCGGAAGTGCAGACCAAAGTTTCACAATGTTTCATCATGTCATAAGTGTAGCCATCGATTATATTGAGATTGCGCATACCTGTGTCTGAAACCAGATCCATAAAGAGTTGGTGGTTCACATTGTGGGATTTTGAGATCAGGATCTCATATTCCTCAGATGGCCATTTGCGAGCTGCTTCCAAAAAGACAGGCAGCATCCTTTTCACCTCGGAATTGCGACTACCGGGGAAAAAGCCCAGCCATATTTTATTTTTATTCAGATGGAAAAACTTGGCAAAGGTATCGTGATCAAGCTTGTGCTCGATCTCCTCAGCAATGGGATGACCCACGTAGCTGCTGGTGACATTATGAATGGAAAGCAAATCCTCTTCAAAGGGCAGGATGCAGGCGGTGAATTTGACATTGGCCTTGAGCTTGAAGACGCGCTCGTGTTTCCAGGCCCAAAATTGGGGAGCAATGTAATACAAAACGGGTATCCTCTGTTCATCCGCCATGGCCGCCACTCTCAGGTTCAGGCCGGGATAGTCTGCCAAAATCACCAGATCGGGCTTTTGGTCTTCAAAGAAATGCTTGATGCGCCTCTGGACCTTCATGAAAAAGCCCAGGTGCCGGATAACTTCCACAAAGCCCATCACGGCAAAGCGTTCAAAGTCAAAGAGCGGACTTAGCCCCTGCGCCTGCATCTTGGGGCCGCCGATTCCGACATGGCGATAGCGTTTGCCGTCCTTTGCCAGAGCCTTCATGATCAGCTCACAATGCAGATCTCCACTGCTTTCACCCGCCAGCCAGAAGATGGTAATGAGCTTGTCCATCAGCTAACCGCCAAAAGCCCCATCACCGAAAGCAGGGTAACGATCACGCTGGCCAAAAGCACACCTAAAAAGATGTAGAGCATGGATTTCCAAAAACTGATGCCAAATATCCTGGATGCCAGAGTGCCGGTCCAACCTCCCGTCCCGGGAAGTGGTATGCCGACAAAGCTTACCAAACCAATAGCCTCATAGCGCTGGATGGCCTTACCTTTTCTACGGGTGCGGGCAAAGAGCCAATTTGTGAATCTAGCGCCAATGGGGATCTTGCTGATGAGCTTGAAAAACCAATCCAATAAAAGCAACAAAAAGGGAATGGGCACCATGTTTCCCAAAACCGAGAGCAGCACAGCCTCAGGCCAGGGAATCTTGAAAAACAAGATGGCGATGGGGATCGAGCCCCTGAGTTCGATCAAGGGCAGCATTGAGATGATCATAACTATCACCCTGGGGTCAAGGCCTTTGCCATCCAGCCAGGTGACGGTATCATCAGCAAAGCTGGAGGCATGCGCCATCGAGATTCCCACCAGCAGTAGGATTAGGACCATAATTATATTCTTGAATCTATATTTCACAAAAAACTCCACCTAAGATAATATGGGCAACATTTACTGTAGCGCCTGATTCTGTCAATCCAAAAAGACCAAACAAATAATGCTTGACGGATTCAGCAACGCTATCCAGATTGGGGAAAAATAGAATTATGTTAAAAATTAGATAAACTTAGGAGTTTACATGAAAAGAATCCTGCTCATACTCGGGATGCTGTGTATCCTGCTCAATTTACCTGCCTATCTGACAGAAACTGCTTCTTTGGAAGGGTTTCTGATCGGAACCGAAATCAACTGCGATTATTTTAATTGGGTTTCTCATATCGCTGAAGGAATAGCAGTTGAAAATTACAATATTTACGCACCCTTTGACAGACAGACAAATGGTTTTGGTGATTACCGCGTGCCCAGTTCTTCTGAGCTGAACCAATGGGGAGACATCATTGATCTCTTCCTATTGGGTATGCTGGAAGAAGCGTCATCGGCGATTGACCAAGCCGGTTTCCCCTATCAAGTGGTGGAGTTTCATGACACCGACACCGGAAGAATGTATTATATGCTGCGCGAAGTTCCTGATTGGGATTATTATGATGACAACGGCACTCCTGAGCCTTATGATGATGTGGTCGGAGCTTTTGACTGGGGCTGGGGTTTATACATTTACAGCCCTTCTGCCCAAAGACCTATCATTATCACAGTTCCTCACCCAAATGATGACTTCCCGACTCCGATAATTGGCTATGACGGACTGACTACTTGGGACGCATCATACCTCCTGATTTCAGGAGCCGGTCGTGAAGTGCGCTGGTCAAATGTGGGCTCATATACAAATAGCAAATCAATATCCGACCCCACCCGTTCCTATAACCACCCTTTCAACACTGCCTACCGAAAGTTTGCTGATAAGATTCGGGCTGAAACCGGGCACAGAGAACTCTCTGTCCAATTGCATTCATACGACTGGAACCGTCACGTGGGCTATACCGACAATCAGATCTCAGCCGGCAATGGCCGTTTGTGCCCCAATCTGCCCATACGTGACCTCAGCAGCCTGAAGCAGGACATCATTCACAAAGGTGATCATCTGATGATCCCTGCAAATACTATCGGTGCGCACGAAGATGTCTTTCTGAATCAATACTATTCCGTATATTACTCTGTGCATGACTTTATCTATTCTGACGGTGAAGTGGAGTATCCCGTCAACGACATGATAGATTTGCCCGGCTATTCTCAAAACCGTCAAATGCTATACACCCTTTCCGGATGGAATGATAACGACGTCTTTGAGCCTTTCTTCCACATTGAGATGGATGAATTGCCCAATGCCTATGACGAGACTGAAAACAACTATAAATGGTTTTACGGCTGGGATGAAAATACCGGCCGGTGGGATTTTGACAGACTGTATGATCATTTCCGCGCATATTACTCACGTTGGGTAAATGACCTGGGCGAGCTCCTCGACGATCTCTTTGAGATGGATGATGAGCTTACACCGACTATGCCGGATAATCTCACGGTGCTCAATAGCTCCATGTATTACGTGACCTTGGGCTGGGATGCCACTGATTCTTATGACTTTGACAGCTATGAGATCCTCTATGCCACAGAGCCCATCGGTGACGATAACTATCAGATCTTTGATCGGGACAATGCCTCTGTTTTAGCTTCTCCTGCCCGGACATCTATCAACGTGACCGGCCTGAATAGCAATTTTAACTACTATTTCAAGATTCGTGCCCGCGACAAGAATGGTAACTACTCCCTGCCTTCATATGAAGTTACCACCGCTCCGGCTCCTGCCAATATCACCAGCTTTAGCGCTCATGGCATGACAAACTCCGTCAGGGTCTATTGGTCAGTGGGCTCCTCCAGCGCATTGCAGGGCTTTAATATCTATCGCAAGGAGCTGGATGCAAATTGGGAAATGATAGACAGCTATCTGACCAATCCTCAGCTTTTGGCAGGAAACAACTCCTATGAATATTGGGATCTTTCCTTGCCCAATAGTCAGCACTATCAATACCGCATCAGCATGGTGAACAACTCTGACTATGAATTTGTGCACAATGTTCCCCAGGCTGCCGCACCTGAGCTGGTCCATGAGCTTCAGATATCCAATGCCTCCGGTAATCTCACAGACTCTATCTCATTTGGGCAAAATCCCTATGCTACAGATGGGCAGGACAGTTATTGGGATATCAACAAGTCAAACCCAAGCTCAAATTATGTGTGGCTGGCTTTCTGGCAGCGCTACTGGAGTCAATATGGCACGCAGCTATCCCGCGAGATCAAAGGGGGCTATGATGTGTCTGGTGAAGTGAAATCCTGGACGGTGAGGGTTCGCTCTGATCAACTCAACGTTCCTCTCTTTCTATCCGTGCCCACAGCTTCCACCAGATCCGAGAAGATCTATCTCTATGACTCGGGTAATGGGAACTGGCATGATCTGCAAAGCGGAGACTATGAATTCTACGTGACCAATTCCTCCGTGCGCACAATGACCTTGTATTGGGGCAATCTGCAACCCAGTATTAATCACAGCTTTATGGATAATCAAGTGTTTCAGGGTGGAGATAGCATCCATTTCTCCTGGAGCAATATCAATCCATTCTTGATCGACCACGTGAATCTCTATGTCAAAAACGCCAGCGATTCACTATCCATCTTGCAGGAATCACCAGCGCATATAACCAGCTACAGCTTCATCATTCCCCAGATCACAGACATGCCTCATAGCAAGGCCTATCTGGAAGTGGTAGCCACAGACGGCATCCGCTCTACCTACCCTTCACCATACACCTTCGCTATCGTGCCCAGGATGAATCTGCTCTACACAGAACCGGGCTGGGCTACCAAAAGCAATCCCTTCATCAACGAATCATTTTTGATGCCGGAAGTCTTTGGTGATGGCGCCATGGGCTATATCTGGAATGATGAGTGGCTGGGAATGAATGAATACTCCTTTGGTCCCGGCTATTTTGTGAATGCCACAGACTATGTCTTCAGTAACAGCACCTCGGATGTCCTGAGCGGAGAAGCTGAATATACGATGCATCAAGGCTGGAACTTTGTGGCCAATCCGCATATGTGTCATTACGATATCTCATCCCTGAAGTTTACCGTGAACGGCACAGACTATCGCTATAGTGAAATGATCTCCCAAAAGATGATCTCCCGCGCCGTCTATGTCTATCGCGATGGAGCTTACCAAATGGTGGATCAGATCCAGCCCTATGAGGCCTTTTTCATCAAGAGCTATGCTAACCCCCTTAACAATATAGTTTTGGGATTCTACCCCTATTTTGATGCGCCTCAGATCGATCCCCCCGCTCCGTATTGGTCAGTGTCAATTACTGCCGATCATGAGAATATCGATGCCGACATGATCTGCATCGGCTCCTCGGCCATCGCCAGCAATGGATATGACTTCAGGCTTGATCTGCCCAAAGCACCCGAGCATGATCTCTTCCCCGCTTTGAAGTTCTATCTCACGCCGCTGAATGACGATGGATTTTGGGATACCAATCTGCAACAGGAATTCCGAGCCGACTTCTCTGATTCAGAATGCATGCAGGAATATAACTTTGTGCTCAAGAGTGCCGAGCCCGGCATGGTGGACTTTAGCAGCAGCCTCCAATCGGTACCAGATGAATGGACCATCCGCTTCTATCTGGATGGTGGAGCGTGGTATGTGCAGGATCAGGGAAGCTATAGTCATTATCTGCCCGAAGCCGGTTCTTACTCGGGGCGCATCGCAATCTATAACCATCCTGTCTCCAATGAGAACCTGATTGATAGCCCGGTAAGCAGGCTCAAAGCCTATCCAAACCCATTCAATCCAGACGTGACCATATCCTTCAATATGCCTTCCGCAGTGGATTGCAATGTGGATATCTATAATATCCGCGGCCAAAAAGTAAAAAGCCTCCACAAGGGTTTGCTTTCGGCCGGAGATCACAATCTGCGCTGGAACGGAACCGACAACAAGAATCGCAGCGTGGCCAGTGGCATCTACTTTGCCCGGATCAAGACCCCGAGACAAAGCAGAAACATCAAGATGATGTTAATGAAGTAACCAATAATACATACAGACAATATCAGGGTGTCGGTAT
>CAZWUD010000087.1:0-6353 GCA_964637055.1 uncultured Candidatus Cloacimonadota bacterium | reverse complement strand
GGGCTTCTACCAACCACTCGGAATCATCCATATTGGTTCCGGCAGAACTTGCCCAATCAGTATTCCCCTGCACTACGCTGGGTTTGCGGATCAAAGTGTGATTCATGGTAGCTCCTGCCACACCGGCAACGTCCCAGGCGGCACCGGGATTTTCCATGTATACGCCGATGATGTCAATCATAGTATCGCCATGGAAAAGTCCAAGTGCATCATTACCGTTAAAATAAGTAACGGTGCTGGTGATATCAGCCACGTTCAGGATCTCTGCTGCGGCTTGGGAGTTTGCGATCACATAGACCGAGTTGTCCGCCAGGCTTCCTTCCAGGTCGATGGAGTTTGTAGCGCTCCAGGAGTTACCATTGGAGCCCAGTTTCACTGAGTATTCGGAAAGATCCACCGTAGCACCGGTGCCATTGAAAAGCTCGAGGGCTTTGTTGTTTGAAGATCCTTCAATGTACTCACTAAAAAACAAGTTGGCAGCCTGAGCGAATACCATGGAAATCGCAGCCACCATGATCAGGGATACGAGAGCTTTTTTCATCATGTTTACCTCACATTTTTATTATGTTTAACACGCTGTACAGAAACGCTCCTGCCAGCAGGATACTATCCGTTCTATCCAATACGCCCCCATGTCCCGGAATGAGACGGGAGCTGTCTTTTACACCACAATATCTCTTTAGCATGGATTCCAGCAGATCACCCAACTGGCCAAAGATGCCTGCAGCGACAGCTACGAGCAAAAGTATCGGCCAACTGATGGCATCAAATCCAGTGATATATAATATAAGCAAAACCAGTACAGGAGCAAGTGCTCCGGCAACGAAGCCTTCCCTGCTTTTCTTGGGGCTAACCTGTGTAATGCCTCGCTTTATACCAAAACGCATGCCAAAAAAATAGGCAACTGTATCCACTATCCAGATCATCAGAATTAAGGCAAGTAAAATCTTCTCACCCGGACGATCCCAGGCTATGCTGACAATCATGGCCGGTATAATGGCTGCATAGATCACGCCAAAAAGACTCGCAAACAACTGTGGAACGCTGCGGGATTCATCCCAGCTGAACAATGCCAGAAAGAAACTCATCAACAAAGCTGCCCAGATCAAGCTGCCATGCTGATCCGGGAAAAAGATCCAAAGGCTGTATATAACGGGTGCGAAAAAGAGCCAAAACCAGGGAATCATGATCTTTTTGAAGCGCATCATGGTGATGTATTCATGCGTTCCCAAAACGCACATTAGCATAATTGTGCCAAAAAGTGGCCAGCCTTCAAACCAAAGTGCGATAATCAATATCGGGATAAATATCAGGGAAACAATGATTCTACTGGTCAGTTCTTTCATTTGTCCAAAGCTCCAAAGCGTCTTGTGCGCATTTGAAAATCCAAGAGTGCTTTTAGCATCTCTGACTTGCTAAAATCCGGCCACAATACTTCAGTAAAGTAGATCTCAGAATAAGCAGATTGCCAAAGCAAAAAGTTTGAAAGCCTCCGTTCTCCGCTGGTGCGAATGATGAGGTCAGGATCAGCCTGTCCCCCAGTGTATAGGTAATCTCCAAAATTTTCTGGACTGAGCCCTTCAATCTCTTGTGGGCTGAGCTTTTTGATGGCTTCCACTATCTCCAACCGCCCCCCATAGTTAAAGGCGATATTCACTTTCATGCCTGTGTTCTGCTGGGTTTTTTGGGCAAGGTCTTTGATTTCTTTCAGATAATCCTCATCCAACCCTTGATTAGATCCGATAAAATCCACATAGATATTCTGTTTATTGAGCTCAGGTATTTCTTTGACGAGATACTCTTTGAGCAGCTTCAGCAAGCCCTGCACTTCGTCCTTGGGGCGGTTCCAATTTTCGGTGGAAAAGGCATAAAAAGTAATGATCTCCAGTTTGAGCTCGACCCCTAACTCCACTACCTGACGAATCGCATCGGCACCGGCTCTATGCCCAAACAATCGCGGGCGCATTCTCTTTTTTGCCCACCTACCATTGCCATCCATAATGAAGCCAATGTGTCGTGGAAGTCTCTGGATATTTAGTTTGCTGATGAGATCTTTATAGTTCTTACTACTTGCCATCAATCCTCTTCTTTGCTGTCATCTTCAGCCAGGCATAGATGAAGGGATCCAGATCTCCGTCCATGACTTTGTCCACTTGACCGATCTCGTGATTTGTTCTATGATCTTTGACCATCTGATATGGTTGAAAGACATAGGAGCGGATTTGATTGCCCCAGCCAATATCGGATTTGCTGGCCTCACTATCCTTCTTTTCCTGTTCCCGGATCTCTTCATAGTGTTGATACAATCTGCTTTTCAGGATCGCCATAGCCTTTTCGCGGTTCTGAATCTGGGAGCGTTCATTTTGGCAGCTTACCACTATATTGGTGGGAAGGTGAGTAATTCGCACCGCAGAATCGGTGGTATTCACATGCTGACCCCCGGCTCCACTGGAGCGATATGTGTCTATCTTGAGATCTTTAGTGTCGATTTCTACTTCGATATCATCATCAAACTGGGGATAGACAAAGACTGAAGCAAAAGAAGTTTGACGCTTTCCTTGTGCATTGAAAGGGCTTATTCTCACCAGCCGGTGGATTCCAATCTCGCTTTTTAGCATGCCATAAGCAAAAGCGCCAGTGATCTCGATTGTGGCACTCTTGATGCCAGCTTCCTCTCCGGGCAGACTGTCTATTACATTATACCTGTATCCGCTATCTTCAGCCCAATGCATATACATGCGCTCCAGCATCTGCGCCCAGTCCTGAGCTTCAGTACCTCCGGCCCCGGCGTGAATGGTAAAAAGAGCGTCATTGCGGTCATATTTTTCATTCAAAAGGCATTCGATCTCAGCTTTGTCGGTAAATTGTTTTACTGCCGGAAGGCTTGAGACCGCTTCTTCAAACATATCCTGAGAAAAATCCTCTTCCAAAAAGCTGATATAGGTTTCCAGCTCTTCCACAGTGGCATCTATTTTATTTATATGAGTGATTTGATCACGAAGATGGGATACTTTTTTACTGACCTTGCGAGCCAGATTTTGGTCGTTCCAAAAATCAGGAGTGTTCATCTGTATCTCATAATCACGAACTTCCTGTGAAATTTGTTCCAGATTCATGAGCTTCCTTATTTCGGCTAACTTATCTATCAGATCAAGCACATCTTTTTTGTAGTCAATGAATTCCATTATGTTTCCTTTTTAAAGCAAAGCTTCTACACATGATTACTGAAAGTGCTCTGTGTGTCAAGATAAAATGCAGCATAGCTATGCTCGTGGATGCCTCGGAGAAGGCCGAAATAAGGATCTATCTTCTGACTTTGATGCAAAGCATTCACTCAAGCTATTGCTGCCAAATCCCAAGATCCCTGCCCCCCACTGTGACACAATATAGACAAAGTATCAAGGCAGGATCATCCTATACCCACAGCTTGATTGTGAGATAAACCCGGGCCAATCACATTTTCAAAACCAAAGAGTAGCTGAGGCAGCTATCCCGAACTATCCTTTTTCCCTGCTGATCCTGGCTCCGATGCTGTTTAGTTTCTCTTCGATCTTATCATAGCCGCGGTCGATGTGATAGATACGAGAGACCGTGGTATTGCCCTCGGCAACCATACCGGCCAAAACCAGAGCAGCGCTGGCGCGGAGATCGGTGGCCATGACTTCCGCCCCGCCCAGGCTCGCCACGCCCTTGATGCGAGCGACATTGCGATTCATCTGGATGTCTGCCTGCAGGCGGTTGAGTTCTGCCACGTGCATGAAACGATCCGGGAAGACGGTATCTTCCACATAGCTGATGCCATTGGAGAGGCTCATCAAGACTGTGAATTGAGCTTGCAGATCAGTGGGAAATCCCGGGTGTGGTAAAGTGATGATATTGGCAGCCTTGATGGTTTTAGGCGGGAAGACGGTGATCTCGCTCTCCCCCACCTTAAGCTCGCAACCAGCTTCGCGGAGTTTTTCTATCAAAGGTTGCAGATGCTGCGGTTCACAACGGCAGACCGTGACCGGCGATGTGGATAAGGCCCCCGCAATCAGGAAGGTGCCCGCTTCGATGCGATCGGGAATCATATCCATCTGCACGGGGAAAAGGTCGGTGACACCCTCTATGGTGAGTGTGGTGCTGGAGCGTCCCTGGATGCGGGCTCCCATTTTGTTCAAGAAATCTATAGTGGCATCCACTTCCGGCTCCATTGCGGCATTGAGCAAACGCGTGGTCCCCTTGGCAAATACTGCTGCCATCAGAGTGTTGATAGTGGCCCCCACTGAGGATTTTTCAAAATGGATATCAGCACCTGTCAGGGTTTTAGCCTTGGCATGGATGTAGCCGCCATCGATCTCAATTTTTGCACCAAGCGCTTCCATCGCCTTGAGGTGAAGATCCACCGGTCTGGTGCCGATTGCGCAGCCACCGGGGAAAGAAACTTTGGCTTTGCCAAGCCTGGCAAGAAGGGGACCCAAGACGTAGATCGAGGCACGCATCTTGCTCACCAGCTCGTAAGGGGCTTCAGCATAGCAGACGTCTTTGCTGTCGATGGCCATGACCCCATCTCCATATTCGATTCTAGCGCCGATCACACGCAAAAGGTGCGCCATGGTTTTCAGGTCAATCAGATTGGGAACATTGTGTAGGATTGATTTTCCAGGAGCCAAAAGACAGGCTGCCATGATCGGCAGAATGGCGTTCTTAGCTCCACTGACATATATCTTTCCAGAGAGATTTCGGTTTGCTTTGATTACAAATTTATCCATTGTGTCCTCAGTTTATATTTTTTTCAGGAGTAGAAATCGATCCCGCATTGCAAGATCTTTACCTTTTTCCAGAGTTTTGAATCCTGCAGATTCTGTCAAGCTCAGCAGAGCTTTTTGCTGTTCGTCTCCATGCTCAAAGGCCAGAATGCCTCCGTTTTTTAAGTAGTCCGGTGCTCGCTGAAGTATTCTTTTATAGACAGAAAGCCCATCTTCATCGGCAAGTAGTGCCTGTCTGGGCTCAAAATCACGTACCCGATTTTCTAACTGGAGATACTCCTGCGCCGGGATGTAAGGCGGATTTGAAATAATCAGATCATATGCAAACTGCTCCGGTGGATAAAGATCTGCATGAAAAAGCTCGACCTGCATTTTGTGTCTGATGAGGTTTTTGCGAGCCACTTCAAGTGCCGGGGCAGAAATATCCGTAGCATGGATCACAAGCTGTGGGAAATGACTTTTGAGAGCCATAGAGATCGCTCCCGAGCCGATGCCAATTTCCAGCAAACTCTCACTGCCTTTCAAAAGTTTTAAGATAGCAAAAACTATCACTTCAGTATCATGTCTGGGAATTAGCACCCTGGAGTCCACAAAGAGGGTCAATCCGTAAAACCAGGCTTTGTGTGTGATGTATTGAGGAGGCTCGCCTTTTTGCAATCTATTGATCCACGAAATGATAGTTTCTCGTTCATACTGGTTGAGAGTTTTGTGCTTGAAGAGCTCTGCACGACTGCAGGAAAATAGGGCGCAAAGCAAAAAATCGAGATCAGATCTTGATAAATCCGGGTAGGATTTATAAAGTTGACGTGTTTTCATCGACATGAGAGTCGATCAGGCTTTTACAAATCCGAACCCGTTTACCGCCGTCTTCAAAGTATAGCTTGTCACTGAGATGATATAGCATAGCAAGCCCCCTGCCGTGTTCTTTGATATCCAGGATTTGTGTATCTTTGATCCTCTGTAACCATGACTCATAGTCAAAGCCGTTTCCCTCGTCAGTGACCTGAATCTGTATTTCCTTGAAACTGTTATTGATCTCAAAGCTCAATATTATCTTGCGACCCGCAATCTCTGGATTCAGAAAGCGATCAGCAATGACATTGAGAAATTCCTCATGTGACAATGCTCTCTCAGTCGTGCTTAGTGAAAGAGTCCCATGAATGTATGCATTATAAACCATCTCATCCACACAAATCAGAAGTTCGTTTAAGATCTTTGGCTCGACCATGAAGTGCTGATGCAGGTGCGTGCTGAATATCTTTGAAATGGCAAATTTGGAAAAGCGCTCGGCATTTAGTTCAAAGGTAAATCTGGCACTATCCAGATGGCTATAAAATTCAATCATGTCATTTGGACTTTGCTTGCGCCGCTGCAGCTCTAGGATGGAATTTATCATCTTTTTGGTATCGATGGGTTTACGGATGAAATCACTGGCTCCGAGGCGAATGGCTTCGATGAAATAATCATGCTCCAGATATCCGGTCATCAGGATCACATCCAGATTGCGGTCATAATCTTCCCGCACCTTGCCTAATAATTCCAAACCGGTAATTCCCGGCATCTCAATGTCGCATATCACCAGATCGTAACGATCCCTGTGGAGTT
>CAZWUD010000086.1:0-6371 GCA_964637055.1 uncultured Candidatus Cloacimonadota bacterium | reverse complement strand
ATCGCCCGGACCTGCAGAGCGTGGTCGTGATCGGTGATCTGGAGCCGGAAGCTGCTCTCCGCATGGTGGAGGAGTATTTTGGCGATATCCCGGTTCATGAAAATCCCCGCCCCCGCGAAGTCTTTGATATACCGCCCCATCCCACCCCCAGAGCCGTCGTGGCCACAGATCCGGAATATCCCTATTCCACCATCACAGCCTCCTGGGATAGAGAGGCCACCACCTACAATACGGTGGGCGATTTCTACCGCGAATTGCATGAAGATCTCTTTTTTGATATGCTCAATGCCCGCCTGGAAGAGTTGACTCAGGCCGAAGACCCGCCCTTTAGCATGGCTTTCGGGCACAGCAGCTCTATGATGAAAGCCTTTGCCAGTACGGACTTGATGGCCTATACCGCCGAAGGTAAGAACCGTGAAGCCCTCCGCGTGCTACTCACCGAAGCAGAGCGGGTGCGCCGTCATGGATTTACCCAGAGCGAACTGGCCCGGGGCAAACTGCGCACCATCCGCCAATTGGAAAAGGCGGTTGAAGAAAGCGGAACCCGGGATTCCGGCAGAATAGTCTGGAGCATCTTTGCCTCTTTGGTCTCGGGTCGAACTATCATGAGCGCAGAGCAATGCCTGATGCTGGCCTCCCAATTTATGGACAGCATCTCTCTGGAAGCGGTTAATTCCGTGATTGAAGATCTGATCACCGAGGACAACCTCACCATCAGCTATACTTCCATCGAAAAAGAAGGCAGCGTGCATCCCACCGAGGAAGAGCTGTTGGCCGTTTATGGCGAAGTGCAGGCTTCCCAGATCGATGCCTATGAGGATAGTGAAGTGACAGAGCCGCTGATGGCAGAGATCCCCACCCCGGGGGCCATCACCAAACGCAAGGTTCATAAAGACAGCGGCATCAATGAATGGACGCTCTCAAACGGGGTCAAAGTCTATAGCAAAAAGACCGATTTTAAGGCTGATGAGATCCTTTTCTCCGCCAAAAGTCCCGGTGGCTATTCGCGTTATGATCTGGAAGACGCCATGGCTGCTCAATCTCTGGGATCATATCTTGACAATAGCGGTGTGGGGGATTTTGATCGCAGTGCTCTCAGCCGAATTCTGGCCGGCAAGATTGCCCGGGCCGGTCTGGACGTGAGCCTCTATCATGAAGGCTTCCGCGGATCCGCTTCCCCGCGTGATCTGGAGACTATGTTTCAATTGGTCTATCAATATGGCACAAACCCTCGCTATGACGAACGCAGCCTGAGCTCGATGATCAATCAATTAAGGCCCTTCCTGGAAAACGCCATGAACAATCCGGAACAGGTTTTCTTTGATTCCCTGAGCACTGTCAGCTACAATCATCATCCTTTGAAAGAATCCATCAAGGCCAGGCATCTGGACAATCTAAAGATGGAGCAATTGATCCGCGTTCATTCGGATCGCTTTGCAGATTTCTCTGATTTCTCTTTCTTCTTTGTGGGCAATTTTGACGAAGCGCTCCTGGAAGAATATGTGAAAATCTATCTGGCCAATCTGCCGGTCAGCCGCCGCAAGGATAAGATAGTGGATGCCGGCATTATGCCCCTGCAGGGCAAGCGCGAACTTCGCTTCCAGATGGGAAGCAGTGAAAGCGCTTACGTGGCCCACATGACCAATGGTAAAATCAAGATCAATGATGATAATAAGATCGCAATGAGTGCCGTGCTGAGCGTGCTGAATGAGAAGCTCCGCGAAAACATCCGTGAAGAGCTCAGCGGAGTATATGTGATCCAGGCTTGGAATAGATTTGAAAGCTACCCCCGGGAGCACTATACCCTCAGTATCTTCATGACCTGCTCACCGGATAGAGTGGATGAGCTCAATGAGGCAATCTTTGCCACCGTGGACAGCGTTCGCGCCGGCAATTTTGGCCAATCTTATGTGGATTCCGGCAAGGCTGTGATGCAAAAGCGCTATGAGGAAAGCATCTCGCAAAACCGCTACTGGCTTGCCCGCATCGAAGATAACGCGATGAATTCAAGGCCACTGGATTCCTTTTTGGCACACCCCTCACGCTACGCCCGGATCGACAAAAAGCTGATAACAAAAACTGCCCGGGAATACCTCAATTTTGATAAAAACAGCCTGAGCGTGGTGATGGTTCCCATGACTGCAGAAGAAGGTCAGACAAAAGAGTAAATAAAGCCCCTTCCAGGCGGCTGCACGGCTGCTCCTGGAAAGCTATGAATACAATAAAAGGCAGGATTGATTTCCTGCCTTTTTGAGTTGTAAGGTTGTAGAGTTGTAGAGTTTTAAGGTTGCATACAGCCCTTTTTCACCATCAATTTTCAATATCAATCCACCAGGATCCGGATATTTTTGGCGATGCGGCGATCCAGCACATAGCGGGAGTCACCCACGGCCACGATCAGATTGGGCTCATCCAGTTCATTACGAAAGATTGATATCTTGGCACCCAGATAGATGCCCCGCTCAATGGTTCTAAGGTCGCTATTGCAATGTACGGTTCCGGTTCTACCCTGACTCATGTCGCTCATTGGGACACAATCTCCGCGTTCGCAGGGGCAAACCCTTTTGCTTTGGGTAAAACGCCGTCCCCATTGTCTCATTCTACGTCGTGCATTCATGATGTTTTCCTATTTTTTTAAGATTTAGATATATGAGGCCCAGGATTACGAGGCCGGTCAAAAGCCAATAGATAGAGGCTGTGCTAAAAGCCAGGCACTGGTAAAAGATCATGGCGATCACCCAGGCCAGGATATTCAGATAGATAAAACTAAAGATCGTCCATTTTGCCCCGTGCTCCTTAAAGAGCATGGCCAATGCCGCCGCACAGGGGGAATAGAGCACCACAAAGATCAGGTAGGCCAGGGCTGCCTGCCAACCTCCAAATCTGGTCTGAAGATTGGCCGAAAGTTTGCTGGTGGGCTCCCCGTCATCTTCCAATTCCATGCTCAGATCTCCTCCGCTATAAAGGCTCTGCATCGTGCCCACGATTGCCTCTTTGGCAAAGAGCCCGGTGATCAGCGCCACCGAAGCCTGCCAGTTATCAGCTTCGATCCCAATGGGTTTCAAGACCGGTGTGACGATTTGCCCGCCCAGTTCGAGGACGCTCACCTTACCCTGCTGGGGATTGAGGAAATTTGGCAGCATTACGAGGCTGAGCATATTGATGATAAAGATCACGACGAGGATAGTCTTTCCTGCTCGCAGCACGAAGTCTTTGAGGCGAAACCAGGTATGCAGCATGATGCCATTAAATGTAGGAACGTGATATGGGGGCAGCTCCATCACAAAATTTCCCGGCTCTGTCTTAAAGACGGTTTTCTTTAGCATCAGCCCGGTGAGCATCGCCATCAGGATGCCAAAGATATAGAGGCCAAAGATCACGATAGCTGCCCGCTGAGGAAAGAAGACCATGGCCATAAAGGTGTAAACCGGCAGCTTGGCGCCGCAACTCATAAAAGGAGTGAGCAGCGAGGCAAAGAGCCGATCCCGGGGGTTTTCCAGGGTGCGGGTGGCCATGATGGCCGGAACTGTGCAGCCAAAGCCTACCAAGAGCGGGATAAAGGCCTTGCCCGGCAGACCGATGCGCCGCATAAATTTGTCCGCAATAAAGGCTGCCCGGGCCATGTATCCGCTATCTTCCAGGATGGATAAACTGATGTAGATAAAGAATATGGGAGGGATGAATGTGCCGATGGTGACGATGCCACCACCCAGAGCATCACTGAGCATAAATGAGAGCCAGTGGGGAGCGGAAAGGCTGCTCAAAAGCCCTCCCAAGAGATCAAAAAAGATCCAGGAAAGCCCTGTTTCCACGAGGCCTATGACGGGATCACTGGCGCGCACGGCGATCAGGAAAACCAGATACATCACAAAGAAGAAGATCGGTAAACCCAGAAATCCGGAAAGCAGCACCCTATCCACGGAGTCGGAAAAAGTCCAATTATCCGGGCGTTTGCGCTTGACCACATCCTTGACCAGGCCGCGAATGAAGCCAAAACGGTCATCGGCGATCACGTTTGAGCCCTTTTGACCCCGATGTTTCTCAATGGCTTTCACCTCTTTTTCTACGGCTTCCAATTGCTCCGGGGAAAGCTGCAAGAGATACTCCTGGTCTCCCTCTATGAGCTTCAAAGCCTGCCAGCGGGTTTTTTGCACCTGGCTGTAGAGTTCCTGCGCCATGTCTTTGTCAAAATCACAATCGCTAAAGCTGCGTTCGTCCATGATACACTGCCAGATTCTATCCAGATGCAGCTCCACGATCTCGTCATAGGTGATCTGTGCCGGCACCCGGGGATGCGCCAGATTGTCCTCGATCTTTTCCAGTAATGCCATGGGATTAAAACGTTTATTGAGTACCAGAGACATGATCTCAAAGCCCAGATGCTCACTAAGGTGATCCAGCTCGATCACGAGGCCGTTTCTGGTGGCGATATCGGACATGGAGAGGCACATCAAAATCGGCGCTCCAAGCTCCATAAGCTGCACAGTCAGATATAGATTGCGCTCCAGATTTGAAGCATCCACGATATTGACGATGAGGTCGGGCTTCTCATTCAGGATAAAGTTTCGTGAGACCAGTTCATCCGGTGTTCCCCCGGAAAGTGAGTAGATGCCGGGCAGGTCGATGATCTCATAGTCCACACCGTCAAATGTATAGCTTCCGCTTTTGTGCTCCACAGTCACGCCGGGCCAATTGCCCACAGTCTGTCGGGAACCGGTCAAGGCATTGAAAAGCGTGGTTTTACCCACATTTGGATTGCCGGCCAGAGCGATTACAGGTTTCTTATTGAGACTCATTTTCATCTTTACGGCACCTCCAGCATAAGCCGCTGATATTAAGTGTGATATGATCGGTATCAAAGTTTAATGCTTTGGCCTCTTTCTGTATTGTGGGGAGAATTGCGGACATATCTGTCTCGATCACCGCTTTGCACTTTTCGCAAAGCCAATGCACATGCTGGGGGTGTCCCAAAATGTGCTCATAGCGATCCCTGCCATCGCTGCGCACGGCATGCTGGACCAAGCCGGCTTCCACCAGCAGCGGCAAAGTCCGATATACGGTCGCCAGCGAGACACTTTGGTCTTTGAGCAGATCATGCAGTTGTTCAGCATCAAAATGCTCGTGCAGTGCAAAGCTGGCGCTCAGGATCAAAGCCCTGCTGCGGGTGAGCCTGAGCCTGCGCTTCTGCAGGAAGTCCTTAAATTCTATTTCATGTTCTGTCATTTTGCTTATCCCTTATGAGAATCATTTGCAACAAGGACTGGGCAGCCGCCTTTCCTGTCAAGAAGTTTCTGCCCAAAATTGGTAAAGAGCGTTGTTTATTTTGATCTTCCTGGCTCAGAGGGGCTGTAGTTTCCACCTTTTGTTAGTGCAGGCTAAATACTTGAAAACAAGAATTATTGGGAGATTTATCCAGCTTGATTGAGATCATATCTTTCAGCTCAAGATCTACATTGCCTTTTAGCAGCTTGATAGCATCCGGGCGATCCCTGAGGCTTTTGCCCCGGGGTTCCCGACAGATCCGGGCAAGCTTTTTTGACTTTCTGCACTATCTTGTTGATGATAGGCCAAAATTCATTTTTATCACTAAAAGGAGGAGTTAATGCAAAAATGCTTTAAAAAAAAGATCTTCACGCCGGGTATTCTGGCTGGAGACATCAAATTTATGGTGAACAATTTCCGCCGCATCGTCGCCATCAGGCGCGAAGAGAGGCTCAGCCACGCCTTCACAGAGAAAATCATGAGCGTGGTTACCGCCATCAATGGCTGTATATATTGCAGTTGGTTCCACACCCGGGAAGCCGCCGCCGCCGGTATGGACTCTTCTGAAATCAACGATCTTTTCCAGCTACAATTTGAAACCCAGGCCGATGATGATGAGCTTCCGGCTTTGAAATTTGCCCAGCATTATGCCGAGACAAACCGGAAACCGGATCCAGAGGCGACGGCTGAATTTAAAAACTATTATGGTATCCAAAAAGCTGCTGATATCGGCTGCATGATCCGCGTGATCTTCATGGGAAACCTGCTCGGAAATACCTATGATGCTTTCCTCAGCCGGCTCAAGGGCTGTCCTGCGTCTGGTAGCAGTGCGGTCTTTGAATTTTTCTTTTTCCTGCTGGCTTTTCCTCTGATGTTCCCCGCCTCCATCATCATGAAAAGAGATAACAAGAGCCAGGACGCTTCCGCTTAGGAAGGCTGAAGACTCGCCAGATAAGGGCAAGAGCCCCGATCTGCTGTGTAGTAGATCCGGCTCAACCTTTTTCTTCATCTGGCTGATCCTATTTTACACCAACCTTTGAGACACTACCTGTCGTTGTTGAGTCCCAAATGTTGGTGTAAATTCCAACTCATTGTTTCTCTGGTTGTTT